>SKZM01000202.1 GCA_007127385.1 Methanosalsum sp. | reverse complement strand
GCGTTTCTGTTCCATTTCAATCTTATGGAGTGCAAAGCCAAGATCATCTGCCACTTCCTTGAACAGATGATGTTCTTCTATCAGTCGGGAATATTCAACAGAAACAGAAACTGTAATTATGCCATATATTTTATCAGCAAACTGGAGTCTATAACACATGGCAGCATAGTCAGTGTATTCGATCTTCAGTGGACATGACTGGCATTTTACAACATTATCATCTATGATTATCACTTCATTATTCTCAAGTGCCTCCTGCATGCATGCAGGATAATCGCCATCAATCAACATTTTCTCCAGCTTCTGAAAACTATGATTGAAACCTTCTGAAGCAGTTGATATAACATTTCTGTTATCATCCAGGAGTGCTATCCATGCATTGTAGTATCCCAGTGTTTCGGTCAGGTTCTCACATGATTTATCGATCAGGGCTTCAGGATCATCTTCCTTTGTAATCAACTGATTTACATTTCGAATAGCCATTAACACCTGCTTTAGATGTTTTTCACGCTTTTCCGATTCCTTGCGGGGAGTAATGTCCCTTGCAACACCTTCCAGTGCAATCAGATTTCCTTTACTGTCATATACCGGAATATTCTTCTGTTCCATCCATATGATACTGCCGTCCCTGTGTATCCATCTCAAAGTGATCGTATCATCTACATTGATATCTCCCCTTGAATAGGATTCCAAAATTTCACGGTCATCCGGATGAATCAATTTCATTCCAATATCCGGGTCCATGTAATGTTCTTCAGGAGTATATCCGATAATGGAACTCGCTGCCTGATTCACATAGCTAAAACCGCGTTCTGGAAAGAACTCATAGCGATATATGATATCTCCCAGATTCTCTGCAAGCCTGTGATATCTCTCATCGGTTCCTGATATATCGGTGAACAGTGTTACAAAATAGTATTTTTCAGGTGAATACACATTGATTCGGCATATCCTGCCGACAAAACTGAAATATCTTTCAAATTCTTTTTCCCTGCCTGTTAATGCAACCTCTGCATAACATTCAAAATCCTCATCCATGATCCCCGAAAATATTTCAGTTCCCATTTTCCCTTTAATGTCTGAAGCCTTAAGCTCTGTCATCCTTTCAAAAGCGGGATTTACCTCAAGGAATTCATAATCACAGGGAGACCCCTCATCAAGGATTATCCTGCAGTATGCATAAGCTTCTGAAATCATGTTCAGAACAAAGCGATGGGGCTTGCTATCCATAGTTATAATTGATAGATTTTAATGTTATGAGTATCTTTTGGACTATAAAATACTTTAATCACAGCGGGAAATTATTCCGGTTACTATAAACTTTACTGGAGAATACCTCCACAGTACAGGTATACAGATGGTTATTTATAAAATAGTAGATAATATTTCAGTAAATAAGTCGTGTTCTTTGGGGTATAGGGGACATCTGGGCTTTTTTGATGATTTTTTTCCGAATATCCCTGAGATCCTATTTGGGAGAAGTAGATCAATATGAGCGAAAAAAAGAAAGCCAATACCATGACCACTGGTTTTGGCATAGCAGTCGGTGATGATCAGAACAGTCTTACAGCAGGAGAAAGGGGTCCGGTCCTCATGCAGGATGCCCATCTGCTGGATAAGCTAAGTCATTTTGACCGTGAAAGAATACCTGAACGCGTAGTTCATGCAAAGGGTGCAGGGGCTGGTGGATATTTTGAAGTGACTGAAGACGTGAGCAAATATACAAAGGCAGCATTTCTCTCAGAGGTTGGAAAGAAAACAGAGGTTTTTGCCAGATTCTCCACTGTCGGTGGTGAGAAGGGATCAGCTGATGCTGCCCGTGATCCGCGTGGATTTGCCGTGAAGTTCTATACCGAGGATGGAAACTATGATTTTGTAGGGAACAATACACCTGTATTCTTTATACGGGATCCTTTAAAATTTCCGGACTTTATCCACACACAGAAAAGACATCCTGCAACCAACTGTAAGAATGCGGATATGTTCTGGGACTTTCTGTCCCTGACCCCTGAATCAATACACCAGGTAACAATCCTGTTCTCAGACAGGGGAACACCTGCAACCTATCGTAATATGAACGGCTATTCAAGCCATACCTACAAGTGGTACAATGAGGATGGAGAATACTTCTGGGTCCAATATCATTTCAAAACGGATCAGGGTATAGAGAACCTGACACGTGAAGAAGCAGAGAAAATGAGCGGAACTGATCCGGATCATGCAACACGTGACCTCTATGATGCAATTGAAAGGGGAGATTATCCTTCATGGACCCTTGAAATGCAGATAATGACCCCAGAAGAAGCTGAAGAGTACCGTTTCGATATAACAGATATTACAAAGGTCTGGCCACATGGTGATTTTCCTCCAATAAAAATCGGTAAACTTGTCCTCAATCGAAATCCGGATAACTATTTCGCTGAAGTGGAACAGGCTGCGTTCAGCCCTGCAAACATGGTTCCCGGAATTGGTATATCACCTGACAAAATGCTGCAGGCAAGGGTATTTTCATACCACGACACACACATCCACAGGCTGGGACCAAACTACAACCTGATACCTGTGAACAAGCCAAAGAATTCACCTGAGAACAGTTATCAGCGTGACGGATTCATGCGTGTTGATGGAAATGGCGGCAGTGGACCAAACTACTGGCCAAACAGCTTCAATGGGCCTGAACCAGATCCTGAAGCCCTTGAACCCCCATTTGAAGTTTCGGGACTGGCACAGCGAACACCCTACACCCATCCAAACGATGACTTTGTCCAGCCCGGAAACCTGTACCGTGATGTTATGGATGATGAGGCCAGGGCCCATCTTGTAGGTAACATTGTATCACATCTGTCAGGTGCAGTAAAGCGCATACAGCTCAGACAGACAGCCCTTTTCTTTAAAGCAGACCCGGATTACGG
>SKZM01000069.1 GCA_007127385.1 Methanosalsum sp. | reverse complement strand
TGAACTAAAAGATGACCAGTTAAAGAAAATAAATGACCTGGAAGATAAGCTTGGGATGTCACTTGTTGCAGTTCAAAGCAAATAAGAGCTGATTGTTACCTGTATTTCCAGAATAGATATTGCTGTTCTACAATGGTCTACCAGTACATATTTATCCTGGAAATTACAAATTTTATTTGATAGATCTAAAGATAGAGGAGGTGGATTAATGAAGGTAGGTGACCGATATGTTTGCGAGATATGTGAAAATGAAGTAGAAGTTACTAAAGTAGGCGGTGGGATTCTTGTCTGCTGCGGGGAAGATATGAAATTGATAAAATGATTTTCAAGTTCGTTATTTATCTTTATTCCGGTGATAGAATGAAATGTTACGATTGTGCAAAAATGGGAAAAGACACTGATTCTGCAGGAATATGCATTATCTGTGGAAGAGGTGTTTGTAGTGAACATCTCATAAGAGAAGAGATTCCAATTATTGGATTCAAGGAGTATAGTGTGCATCTTGAAGGAAAAGACATAGAGCATATTGACAGGATGGTATGCAAATCCTGCCATGAAGCGCTCGTGGAAAATGTCTGCGAGGTACGCACTTAAGTTCACAGGTGTTATTCATGATGAAATGTTACAAGTGTCTTGAAGAGAATAATGATACAGAAGCAGTTGCAGTATGTATCGTATGCGGGATGGGGCTTTGTATGGATCATGTGAAAGTAATGGAACTGCCAGTATCAGCCGGAAAATATCCGGAATACAAGGAATGTAAGGTTCCACTTCCCCGTTTCCTTTGCAGAGATTGTTTGGATCAGATAATGGTAGATGCATTTGACTGATTGATAGTGAATTAAAACCCTTATATTAAATAGAATACAAAATCAAAGAGGATTATAAAATGGTACATAAAGACAAAGATGAACTTCTGGAAAGTATGGGCGGAAAAATGGGATTTACACCACATATACTCAAGGTCCTGGAAGAGGTAGACCCTGAATTTCTCCAGAAATACAATCGATGTGATCAGAAGTTGCTCTCGGATGGAGCACTTCCTGCAAAAACTAAACGATTGATGGCTCTTGCAGTTGTTGCATCCAAACAGTGTGAAGCATGTACAGTAGCCCAGATGAAAAGTGCACTCACTGCAGGTGCAACAAAGGAAGAAATCATGGAGACCATGGAGGTCATCTTCATAACACCAGGTGCTCCAGCCGTTGCTGCATGTAGGAATGCACTCAAATTGCTCAAAAAATAACCTCAAAATAAGAATATATTTTATTTTTTCAGAGATCCGGCCAGAAGGGAGACCTGGCCATTCCAGTTAAGTTTTTTTTGGGGGATGGAGATATCAGATCGATATGGATAATGGCAGCATTTCTACTGCTGAGCATATCAATACCCGCAGGTATGACCAATGCCGCCACACCCACACAACCCTCCGAGTTGAGTGCAGAACAGTTTGACCGGCCTGGCCACTGTTCAACCTGCCATGGAGTATTGCACAGCCAGTGGAGCGGAAGTATGCATTCATATGCCCAGACCGATCCATTCTATCTAAAAGAATTTGAAATTGCAAGCCATGATACCGATGGCCTTACAGATCAATACTGTGCCCAATGTCATACGCCTGTTGGAGTACTTACAGGAGAATTTGAACATAGTACACTTTCTGAAGTATCAGTCAGGGGAGTACACTGTGATTTCTGCCACAGTGTATCAGGAATCGTAGGAGCTGGAAATGCACCTTATATTGTAACTCCCGGAGATACAAAATGGGGTTCAATTCAGGATCCGGTAGAAACACCTGCACATGAATCTGAATATCTTGAACTGCAGACAAGATCTGAGATATGTGGAGGATGCCATTATGTTATTCACCCAACAAGTGACCTGGTAATTGATGACACATACCTGCAATGGAAAAACAGCACCTATGCTATTGAAGGCACACAGTGCCAGGATTGTCACATGACACCCGGAATTACACAGTTCCAGGAAAATCCCGGCAGAGTGACCGGGAATACACCACCCAGAGAACATGTATCTATCCATTATTTTGTAGGAGCAAATGCTTTCATAACCGATATAATGGGTTCATCCACACACAGAGACAGGGCAATTGAGAATCTGCAGCATGCTGCAACGATTGATATCCAGGCGCCAGAGACTGCCAGAGAAACAGATACTGTAATTGCCAATATATCCATAACAAACACTGGTGCAGGCCACACCATTCCTACAGGGGTTGCAGATATCAGGGAGGTCTGGACAACTGTCAGGGTAATTGACAGAGAAGGAAAGACAGTCTACAGTTACGGAACAGTTGATGAAGATGGGAATATCGATCCGGATACTCATATATACAACATAGTATGGGAAAATGAAGACGGAGAGCCCACACCATATTTCTGGAGAGCTGAGGGAGTTCTTTCAGATCAGCGAATTCCAACTGAAGGAACTGTCTATGAAGAGCATGTTATTGAGATCCCTGAAGATGTTTCGTTTGGGCTGACAGTTGATGCAAGATTGAACTACAGATCAGCTTCCCAGGAAAAAATAGATTATCTCTTCGGTGAAGGTACCTATGAGGTGCCTGTAATAACAATGACCGAAAAGTCACATCTCATATTTTCTCCGGATATACCCCGGGAAGAACAAATGCCTGATGAGCCTATTCCAGGACCCGGGTTTATTGCAGTGGCCATTATAATAGGTATAGCAGCATATCTGAGATCAAACAGAAACAGATAACTTATGTAAAAACATCATCTAATCATGAAGATCAGAGAAAATACGGAGAAATAAGATGGGATCTGAAAAAGAGATCAGGGTTCTGGGAATTTCCGGAAGTCCCAGGAAAAAGGCAACTGATTATGTCGTTAATGAGGGACTAAGGTATGCAGAGGAGAATTATTCAGTATCAACCGAT
>SKZM01000074.1 GCA_007127385.1 Methanosalsum sp. | reverse complement strand
TGAAATTTTTCCTTTGACATTGACCCATTTCCCATCTTCATTCAGCTCATCTATGTTCATCTGCTGTACTTCGAACTGTCCTGAATAAAACTTATTCTTACTGATATTATGCTCTTTCAGAAAATAGTTAACAACACTACGCTGAGCTTCATCCTCAGGTACTTTGAATTTAGTGACCATTTTATCCAATCTTTCTTCGATTTCTTCTAACGGTATATCTACATCAAGTTCAATAAATTTATTCCTGATATTTTCTGCAGTTGCTTTTATGTTCATACTAATCTACCTCAAGCCTCTTGCCTGTTAGTTTTGAGAGGCATACAATAGTACGCAATAGTACTATATATCTGCACTGAGTACAGTGAAAGTTTTTTCAGATCAATGACAGTGTTCATAACAGATCATATAAATGGCGAAGTAAATTCAAAATTGTAATCTGAATAGCAGATTCTGATACCTGATTCTTAATTATATATAAGGCTCCAAATTAATATTGAATTAGTTATAGGAGTCACATATCAAGTTCAATTTTAGAATTGATTAATGTGGAGCCATTTTAAATTTAATTAAATAAAAGGAGTTGGGTTAAATATGACTGTAATGGATAGCTTAATGCTTGCTGTAGACCAGATGATAGCAGCCATTCCTATAGTGGTCACTGTTATTGTATTGCTTATTATAGGATGGATTGCAGGAAGATCTCTGGGCAAAATCGGATCAAAAATTCTGGATAAGATAGGTGTTGACAATCTTATTGATAAAACATCCCTTGGAGATATGATAAATAAAGCAGGAGCAACAACAGTCGGGTTCTTTGATGGCGTCATTCGCTGGTTTGTCTACATTATATTTGCTGCAATAATCATAGATTATCTAAACATAGTAGTGGTTGCGGACTTTATAACAATGGTACTTGCATATATTCCACTTATAGTCGCAGCTATTTTAGTATTGATTATAGGTTTGATCGTTGTTGACTTTATTGCAAATACCGCTCAAAAGCTTCTTGTAGCTACAGGGGTAAATGAAAGAATTGAATACAGTGCTATTGGAGGACCTATTAAAGCTACAAACACAACAGCAGCAGGAATTATAACCGGATTAATAAAATTGTTTGGTTACCTGATATTTATAATTGCAGCGTTAAATATTCTACAGCTGGAATTGATCACAGGCTTTTTGATCATGATTACAGCATACCTGCCACGTGCAATACTTGCTGTTTTGATACTAGTCATTGGTATTCTTTCTGTTGATTTCTATATGAAATATATTCAAAATGTCATCACAGAAATGAATGTAGAAGGTGCTAACTTTATAGTTCCACTGGTTAAAGGATTTCTATTCCTGGTAGTGATCCTTATCGCACTGGACACAATGTTGATTGAAACTGGAATCTTATATGCATTCCTGATGCCACTTGGATGGGGTATTGCAATTGTGGTAGCATTTAGATGGGGAGTAAAAGATGCACTCATCGGATATGCACAGAATAAAAAATGAGAGAGCTTTCCTATCTCTCATTTTACTTCCATATTTTCAATAATAAAAGTGAATTATTTTACCAATGAATATGTATATATTTATTCAATGAATGATCTCATTTTCTTTTTTGTTGCTTTTCTTGCTGAAATAATCGGAACAATGGCAGGTTTTGGATCTTCAACTATCCTGATGCCATTTGCACTTTTTATCTTCGATTTTAGAACTACATTAACACTGGTAGCATTCTTTCACCTTTCAGGAAGTGCTGGAAGAATAATATTCTTCCATAAAAGCATAAACACAAGATTGCTGGTCCTTTTTGGAATCCCGGGAGTTATTTTTACATTTATTGGAGCAATACTTGTCAGATACATCTCTTCAGAATTCCTGGAGCTTTTTCTTGGAGTTTTTCTTCTTTCGTACGTGTTTATATCTTTCCTGAATCCTGAGTTCTCTATTGAAGCAAACAGACTTAACAGTACAGCAGGAGGCATACTTTCAGGTTTTATCTCAGGTATAATAGGTACTGGAGGTATTATAAAAAGCGCATTTCTTACATCTTTCAAACTTGAAAAATCAGTTTATATTGCAACTGCTGCTTCAATTTCATTTATAATAGATATCATAAGAATTTCTATCTATCTTTCAGAAGGATATCTTTCATCACAATATTATATTTACATTCCTGTCCTGTTCACCATCGCTCTTATTGGTTCTTTCATTGGGAAGAATCTGGTCAGTATGGTTTCAGAAAAGAGGTTCAGGGTATTTGTACTGGTAATCATAGCTTTAATGAGCCTGAAGTTCATATTTGATGGAATATCAAAGGTTTTTGGCCTTATCTAATTACTGAAAACTGTGATCTTCGGACTTAAGGATATATCTTGCTACTTTAAATCGCCTCATTTTTCAATCCTCAGTCTTTTCAATATCCTCAATTGTCTTTCCACTCAAGACAGACTCTGGACGACTATTTAAAATATCTTCATTATTATCTGTATTGGAATCTTCACCTTTCATTTTAAAAAAAAGCCATTGGTCTCTGTTTTTACCATATGACTCTATAAGTGCAAAATTTCCCCGTACCTTCTCACCACTGAGAAAAACTTTAACATGGCCTTTTTTGATAGAATCCTCCATGGAGATCAATTCGTCATCTTTCTTGTTCATGTTCTCATAGGTTCCCTTATCCCACACAATAACAGTTCCACCTCCGTACTCATCTTCAGGAATGACACCTTCAAAATCAGCATATTCAACTGGATGATCTTCAGTTTTGATTGCAAGGCGTTTCCTAGAAGGATCCATAGAAGGTCCTTTTGGAACAGCCCATGACTTCAATACACCATCCACTTCAAGTCTGAGATCATAATGAAGATTACTTGCATTATGTTTTTGAATAACAAAGATTGGATGCTTATGTTCATCAGTACTATTTCC
>SKZM01000125.1 GCA_007127385.1 Methanosalsum sp. | reverse complement strand
GCTCACTTCGTTCCCTGCGCGCGCTGCGTCTTCTCTCGTTCAAATCTCCGCGTAGTCCGCTTCTCTACAGCGTACACCGCTCGCTATCGCTCGCGGTGTTGTGCTGTAGAGAAGCGTCCTGGCGGAGATTTGAACTCCGGTCGCAAGACCCCCAGCCTTACAGGATCGTCCAGGCTACCCTACGGCCCCTCGACAGTTATTCATATCGAAGGTATTACTACAGATATATCTTTCACTATTTCATCTTTTCTAATCAGGATTGCATTCCATTCCATGTTCTGTAGGCTTCAAGTACCTCTTTACCTTCAACAAACACCAGTCCATTATCCTCTGCATATCGGATAGCATCTTCTTTTGACAGGGCAAGACCATTATGATCATCCAGCATCTCACAGATAGCCATCGCAGGCGTTATACCTGCCATCTTTGCAAGTGCAACAGATAGTTCGGTTTGTCCACATCGGTCATCAAGCAGATCCTCTGCAGCTCTGAGTAGTGCAACATGGCCGGGAGTTCTAAACTCTGAGCCAAATTTAACATCTACCCCTTCCATTACATCACGAACAATTTCTCCAACCCGGGATATTGTCAGTGCCCGGTCATTGTCAGGTATGCCTGTCCGGGTATTTCTGTGGTTTACCCATAGGGAAAAAGATGAGCGCGAATCATATTCAATGTCACCGCTCTTCTCAATGATCCCTGCAAGTGACGGATTGACCGTTGCAGCATCACGCAGCATATCTGCCATAAATACAAGGCCGAGCTTTTCAGAAGCATCAGGACCTACTGATACACATATCAGCCCCCCGCCGTCCTTTCGCATAAGTCTCACATCAGAAGGATTTACCGAAAGGGCAGGTATTGCAAAATCAGTCTCTTCCTCCCTCCCTTCCATATCAAATAGCAGAATCATCTTTCCTTGCTTGAGTGACTCAAGTGCTCTCTTAACATTTTCACTGAAACTATCATATCTGTTCATACTTTCAATCTCCTCACAAGCAGTGGAGTGTATTTGCCACTATCCTGACCCTGTCCCCATCTTCCAGGCCAAGTGTCTCCCGCAGTCTAACCGGTGAGATGATCTCCAGCAGATCCGGAGGATAATGTGACCTGTCAGGAACAATAACTGCAGCCTGTATGTTTTCAATGACCACAGGATAACAGACCCCGCCGCCAAATGTGCGTTCCCTGTCCGTGAACCCTTCTATTTTCATTGCATGGGTATCTTTCAATTTCTGGTGCAGGGATGAACCGGAATCATCCAGGCGGACATTCAAAGTACCTGGATAGGGAACAAAACCAAACATCTCCCTGAACTGGGACCTATACCCCTCTTTGCTCATATAGTATTGTCCTTCACCCAGCCCTGTTATGACAGTACCGTGCAGTTCCATATGTCCGGAATGTCCTGAAAAGATGAACTGATAATCTGCATATTCCTTTTTCAGCAATTCAGTACCCTTATCCGTAAGGCAGACAATCTGACCACCTGAAACAATATTTCTCCTGATCAGACCCTCATCTTCCAGATTTTTAAGGACCCTTGCAGCTGTTTTTGAGCTTGTGGATATATGATCCTTAAATTCTGCAGATGAGATTTTTATTCCTTTATTCATTGCACCGATAAGTGCCAGTTTTTTCAGGGGCTGGATGATATTCATATGAAAATAACCATTGATCTCATTTATGAGATACGTCTCATATATGAGACGAAAATTAATAAACCTTTTTATCCTGCCGATCATCTATTAAATCGTGCAATTACTGCAAGATGATCCTGATGGAAAGGAGATAGTTCACTTTTTTTTAATATCTCAAACTTTCCTCCATCTACATCCATTAGCTCTCTTAACTGGGATTGATAGATCTTTTTTGGATCTGCCACAGTATCAACACTTCTGGCTTTAATTGTGAGCATGAGCAATCCTGCGTCTTTTAGATAATGATAGGAATTCATTGCCGCAATCTCTGCCTGATTTGGCTGGGCTATATCCTGAAATATAACATCCACCATCTCCACAGTGCCGGAATATGAAAGAGGTCTGGAGGCATCTGAGAGTACAGGAATTATGTTTGAACGCATTTCACACAGGCCAACAAGATCTCTCATGACACGGGATGAGAATTCAACTGCGTATACAACACCTTCAGAAACAATATCAGATACATGACCAACTGTAGTACCTGTTGATGCTCCAAGATAAAGTACCCTTGAGTCCTGCTCTATATGGACCGGAAATTTTTTGATTGCCATTGCCGCAAGCTTGCTTCTTCGGGGATTCCATTCCCTGTATTCCCTGCCTTCGATCTCTATCAGCTTTTCACCGTATACACTGGTGCCAGGCACCATGTTACAGGTAGCAATTTTTCGATTCCCATCATTTATTTCAAAAATTCCAGGAGATATTTGATCCAGATACATCACTTACGCCTGCCCGTCCTTCCAGAGGATTTCTTTTTTGGTTTCTTCGATTTTGGAGGAGAAGATGATGATCTTCTGATCCCTTCTATTTTTGCCTCAAGCCTTTTTGCTAACTGGACATCCTTTTGCAGAATTTCAGAATACGAATCCTTGCGTGCTGCCATGGCAATGGCGGATGCAAATGCCCTTGCGATCTTGCCCCTCTGCCACCATGAACTGCCTTTGATAAGCGGATGATTGAATATCACACCATGCTTGGGTGATGGTGCTCTTGACCTGAGATGTTTGAATAGGGCCCTGTTTGCTCCCAGGACCTGAATTGTACTTGAAGGCATTTTTGCCAGTTTTTCAAGCCCCCCTGCAATACTGATCAGACGCGCACCCAGGAGAGGACCTGCAATCTCAGTCAGGTTTGGAGCTGTCTGTTCCATACTATCCCGGATGTATTTTTCAATATCCCTGCGATTCCTGTAAAGGTCAGAAATTGTCTGTCCAAGGTCCTTCATGATCGCTTCGTCTTCCGGTGTAAGACTGATACCCATCGATGATCTTGCTTTTTCAAAATAGGCACTGTCTGTATCAATATTTGTCCTGGACCCATACTCTGCCACAAATCTTGCAAGTTCATCACCTGTCAGTTTCAATTCCGGAAAGTGTGCACCATACCATTCCAAAAGTCTTTCTGAGAGTGCATTTGAGGTCTCGTCAATATCATCAAGAGCATTTATTGCCTGCACAATCCTTATATCAGGAGATTCCATGGAGGATATCTCAAGCTTTACTGCCCTGATACAAACCCTGCGCAGCAGATCATAGTATTCACTGCTGGAATCTATAAATCCACAGTGAATGGCATCTGATAGCAGGTTCCTGCCTGCAGGGCGACTATCATGGTAGAAAGGAACCTGAAGACGCATTAGTCTTCTGCCAAGTATCTGTATATCCTTTTCAGCTACATCGCACCTGAGGATAGCACTATCATCATCCAGTACAAGCGATCCAAACCAAACAGGATGTTCCATAGTCCCCATGTGTTAGATCTCCTCTATAATAGCTCCACTATTGTTTCCCCTGGTAATCATAACATCCCCTCCGATGCTTTCATTCAGCAACTGCCTTGCTTTCTTTGCGATCCTTTCTGAATCCTTTCTTTTATCTGAAATTCCATATACCGCGGGTCCAAAGGAACTCATGCCTGCACCCTCTGCCCCATGTTCGATCATGGATTCCATAAGTTCACTCACAATCGGAGACTGGATTGCAATCTCACGTTTCTTGAAACCTGTGGTTTGCAGATTATTTACAGCCCTGCCAAATGCCTCAATATCCTTTTCCAGGACAGCAGGTATCATCTGCATAAGGATTGTGTGGGATACCGCCTGCACTTCAGCCAGGGGTATGGGACATTCTCTACTGAATATATTCACTTCCTCCGTATCATGTGCACCTTTTATAGCGGGAATAGCAAGGATTATATCCCACTCAGGAAAATCATGCCTGAATATCACAGGTGCCGGGGGTTCCCGGCTGGCTGCAGAAGGTGAAAATGATCTTTTTTTGCTGAACCTGTGGCCGGCATCAACAATGAATCCTCCGTGTTCAAAACCTGCAACTCCGATTCCTGATGTACCTCCTCTTCCAGCTATTTCAGCCAGTTCCCTTACTGTATATTCCAGATCATAGAGCCTGCTGGCAGCCATTGCAGCACACAGGGCAGCCTGGGTCCCTGAACCCAGACCTACATGGGACAAAACATCCTCTTGGACATGAATGCATATGCCGCCTCTGCCCTTTAGAACAGAACCTGCAGCCTGCTTCATCCTATCCTTCAGATGAGAACCATTATGTATCTCCAAGGTATCGGATTTTTCAGCCAAGATCCTTAAACAGGGATAATCAAGTGTAATTCCAGCCCCTCCATCCACCCTACCAAATTCTGCATTAAGATCTATAAGTCCAAGGTGCAATCTGGAGGGAGAGGTTATTCTGATCATAGAATTACATCAATGCAACATAATATTAAACATTGATGCCAGTTTCAGGCATCTGATCCCTCAAGACCCATGTGTTCCAGTATATGGTGATAATGCTGCGGTTTGGCCAGTGAATAAAAAGCTCTTCTTACAACTTCACTCAGTGATGGATGGATATCAATGCACCGCATGATAGGATCAGCACTCCGGGTCAATGTATACATCAAAGGGATGATCTCATGAATGAGAACTGATGCCTGGGGTCCAATAATATGTGCCCCCACTATCCGGCCATCCTTTGTAAGAATGACCTTTACAAAATAATCCCTGACCTTCATGGCCTGACCCTTTGCAGTATCCTCAAATCTGCTAAATCCTATGATCACATTTTCCCTGCCATAGGCACTTATGACTTCGTTCTCAGCCATCCCCACACCGGCAATTTCAGGATGGGAAAAAACTGCATGAGGAACAGCATGGTAATCGGTCTTTATTTTCTTGTTCTTGAATGCATTGTAATATACCACCATTGATTCATAGTTTCCCACATGCTTGAACAGGTACTTCCCATTACAGTCCCCCATAGCCCAGACATTCTCCATTGACGTCTCAAGGTACTCATTAACCTTGATCCAGCCTCTATCATCGGTTTCGATCCCTCCTTTATCAGGATGGAGAATGTCACTGTTGGGGGTACGCCCGGTTGCAACCAGTATCTCGTCAACTATAATCTCTTTGTGGTCTCCTGTATCTCGATCACGCGCAACAGTTTTTTTCTGTCCGTCCCCTGCATCCTCTATCTCAACAATTTCATGATTGGTCCAGATATCCATGTATCTGGACATGACCTTTCTGGCAAGAACAGATATCTCCCGTTCCTCACCAGGAAGCAAAAAGGGATTTCTGCCGACAATCGTAACCTTTGTACCCATTGAAGAGAAAAAATGACCATATTCTGCTGCAACATACCCGCCACCAATTATCAGAATACTGGATGGTCTCTCTGTGAGATTGATGATGGAATCACTTGTATGGTAATTAATCTTATCCAGTCCCTTGACAGGAGGAACAGAAGGACGTGACCCGGTACAGAGGAATATTTTTTTCGCTGAGATGGTCTGGTCACCCACTTTCATGGTATAGGGTGCAACAAATTCCGCAGTTTCCCTGAAATAGTCCACGTCATCAGAGTGGATAAGACTCTGGCGTATCAGTTCAATATCTTCCCCGATATTGCCCCTCATATCCTCCATAACCCGTCTGAAATCAATATTCTCGATCCTGGCATCTATTCCAAACTCTGCGGATCTCTGGATATTGCGTATAAGTTCTGCCGGGTACAGCAGAAGTTTTGATGGTATGCATGCACGTGTAAGACAGATCCCACCGGGTTCATCCCTATCAATTACTGCAATCTTCATCCCAGGGTGATCCTGAAGTATGTGGTCAATATAGTTCATTGCAGAACCTGTTCCAACTACAATAAGGTCATATTTATCCATTGTTTACCCCACCTGATCTAGGTTTCTTTTAGATGTTATTTATTTTTTGTTATGGATTGTGAGGATATAAAAATTCCAGAATAGTTTACAGTGTATCTACCAAAATGTATAAATATTCATACCTGATAAGATATTTTGGGGGTTAAAAAAATGACAGAGATAATACAGTCTCCATCAGTGTACGAATGTTCAGACGAATCAAACAGGAACCTTAACATTGAGATCAAGATTCCTGGAATAAAGAAGGAAAATGTTGTTTGTCAGATAAATGAGAACAGCTTTTCTCTGAGAACAGTAAATGGTGAAGATAAAATAGGGGGTACCTATCCGATATTCTGTCCAGTGGATGCAAAAAGAGCAATCTGTAGATATTCCAATGGCAAAATAATCATCACAGCTCCGAAGTGGGCATAACCTGATAATTATTGAGCCTGAAGAATCTAAAATCTATAAAATTTAAGATTTTTACTTTTTTACTTTTTTACAGATAAATATAATTTTCTTGCATTTCTAAAGATACTTTTACATGGTGAGATATACATCATTGATTCACAGTTCGTGTTTTGACCTCATCCGTTCTCCATAAAAAAGTTCATGAGTGAATATTTCATCTTACCCAGTTCAACATCAACTATCTCCTTCTGTTCTTCCGGTGGGAATTCCTTAAAAACTGAAAACTTACCAAACCTTTTCTTTGAGTCGGTCAAAAACCTTCCATCCAGAAGTATTCGGGCACCGTAATCAGATGGAGAGCGAACAACCCTTCCCATTGCCTGTCGAATCTTCCTGATCGTAGGGATCTGGACAGCATACTCCCATCCAGATCCGTAACCAAATGCATGATCATAGGCAGACTCCACCGCCCTCATCCGATCATCCAGTCCCGGATAGCCAACACCGACTATCACCACTGTCCTGGCTCTCTCCTCGCGATAATCAATGCCCTCACTTAACGTGCCCCATAGATACGATATAAGGACAGCCTTCTCTCCACTTTCTCCAGTCCTGAAGAATTCAGTCCTCACGTTCTGGGCAGACACTCCGACCTCGTCCAGAAACACAGGTATATCTTCCATCTTTGACTGGATCTTTTCATAGTATCTTGCGGCTTCAAAGGAATTCTGGAAAAATATGATTACATTTCCTGCAGAATATTCTATTGAATCCAGTAGTCCTTTTTCGATAGCCTCAGAAGCCTGTATATCATCTCTGTTCTTTGAAAACAGGGGAGGAATAGATACTGCTATTGTAAGTCTTTTTTCCAGTGGAAATGATGTGGCGTAAGCGATCTCACATGTATTGCGGTTTATTCCACATGTGGTTTTTACCATATTGAATGGGCGAAGGGTTGCAGACATCAGGATCGCGGAATATAAGGATTCAAAGAGTGGCTGGGTCACATTTTTAGGTATACAGGTAAACAGTTCAAGACGACCGTAGATCTCATTATTTGAATCCCTCCTGACATTGAGAACAGGATAATAATTTGGATTATCGGAAAAGTACAGGTAGCTTGACAGAAATGCAGCTGTCTGGTGTATATGTGAACGTTTGAGAACAGTTGTCAGTCCCTTCTTATATTGATCCCTGTAAGTCTCATCAAGCTGTGAACCAAATTCTACTGCAGTTGCCAGAAGTTCCTGGATACTTTTTTCATCGGCAAATCCATTCTCACGTGTACTGCGCAGGAACCTGGCCCTTATGATATCATTCCTTTCATAGGGATCACTTATACGTATATCATACCATCTGCGCCCAACCCTTTCCCTCTCACCGAATCTGAACCTGGAATTATAGGTATCCTGTATGGTTGAAAGAAGAAGGGAGAACAGCTTCTCAAGTCCTTCTTCAGGTATCTGATCAGAATTTGCATCTATTTCAGATATGGTCTTTTCAACTGTATGTTCGGTCAGGGTTATTGAAGAGTGTGAGCGTGCAGAGGATTCGATATTGTGAGCCTCATCAAATATTACAATTACATCCCCGGGTTCTTTTTCCAGCCAGCTAAGAAGTGTTGAGAAGATATCGCCATTGAGTATATGGTGGAAATTGCATATGACAAGATCCGCATATTTTAGTTCCCTTTTCAGCAGTTCATATCCACACATCCCCTTCCCGAATGCAAAATCATTCACCTCTTCCGGTGTACGTACATCATCGAATAGCCAGTTCCTGAATATTTCACTGTCATATCTGAGCACCTCATACAGTTCATTGCATGAACGGTTGCGAACGGCCCTGGCCTTTTCCTGTGCAGAATCAAGTTCCTTTACCAGTTCATCCCTGAGGGACACCATTGAGGGATCCCTTGACTCTTTATAGTTCTGGGATGCTGATTTAATCTCCTGTTTTTTTAACTGGATCTCTTTTTCAAGTTCCAGCACCTCAAATGTGTTCTCACGCCTTACATTGCATTCCTCATAATCCAGTTCATGGGGACATAAGGCAGCCTTTCCTTTTACAACTGCCACCCGGATATCATTATTCTTCTTGATCTCCCGGGCCTCATTTACAAACTGAACCATCTGCTGGTGTACATTGGTTGCTATAATCACAGTTTTATCGTGCTGCCTGCCTACATGCAGGGCCGGAGCCAGGGCACTTAGAGTCTTCCCTGTGCCGCAGGCACCTTCAAACAGTACGATCTCCTTCTCAAGCAGTGCTGAATATATCCTATCCATTGCATCCTTCTGGTTTGGATAGCAACTGCTTTTCGGGAAATATTTCAAATATCCTCCTCTCTGGGCCATGCATCAACTATGAACATCTGTGTATTTAAACAGTTTTTGATGAAATTATCTTAGTGGGTCAACAACAGACGTATCCTCTGCAATTATACGTCCAGTATTAGTATCAATTATCTGCAGGGTTATGTAACTGCCTTCTTTGAATGCATAATTGTTCCTTGTCTGGGTATTTCCATCCACGGTAACTATAACACTTGAAGCATCAGTGCCGTTTATACTATCATCACCACAAAGAATCAGATATTCGCCTGTTGAAAAGAACCCATCGTTTAAGGCTTCATTCCTTGATCCATACTTGGAGAGTTTACCATCGGGAGCAAGATTGCGGTACTTTACCACAACATCACCATCCACACGATATGTATGCGGCACGATACCTATATTACTGCGCCCCCTGCCCAGTATGACAATTGATGTGGATCCAGTATCCAGTGATTCTCCCCCTATATGTTCGATAACTATCCTGTTTCTTGCATAGGATATCAAATGTGCAGAACCTCCTTCAGCATGCTTGACACCAATATTTACTACAGGAGAAGCTGTTAATGATGTAGACATCACTCCGGAATCATCATAATGCAGTGTAGCTACAGTCACACCACTTACCAGAACTATAAGGAAGATCATTATCACAGAACCTATCACAGGAGAAACTGCCAGATCCTCCCGATGTACTGTATTAACTTTTTTATATTTCATATGCTGAAATCAGATTACACCTATATTAAACATTTGAAATAAAATTATTATTTTAATACAATTGTTTATAAAGATCTTCTCAATCAGGCATTTAATCTTTGAAGTCCGATAGGTTTTTATTTGATTTGCGATAGTAATAGAATTGGCTTGATAGACAGAATCAAGATCAACAACAAATAGGAGAATATAAACATGGTAGCAATAGTTGACCCGGATGAATGTCTTGGATGTGGACCTTGTGTCGATGCATGCCCTGTGGATGCGATTACAATTAATGACGACGATCTTGCAGTTATTGACCCGGATCTGTGTACAGATTGTGGGGAATGTGTCGATGCATGCCCAACTGAGGCAATCTCAATGGAATAAATAAATTTTATTCCTTTTTTTAATTTTTCAATCATCTTCATTTGATTTTATCAGAGGTCATTACAATGACAGAGAAAATAAGAGCAGGAATACTGGGAGCTACAGGTGCGGTTGGACAGCGTTTTGTTCAGGCACTGGCAGATCATCCCTGGTTTGAACTCACGTCTCTTGCTGCGTCCAAACGCAGTGCTGGCAAAACATACAGCCAGGCATCAAACTGGAAACTGGATGTACCACTTCCAGAAAGTGTGGCAGATATTGAGGTAGTTCCTGTTGATCCAGCAAAAGTAGATGCAGATATCGTATTTTCAGCACTTCCTTCAGATTATGCAAAGACGGTAGAGCCCGATTTTGCAAAAAATGGATTTGCCGTTGCCAGCAATGCATCAGCATATAGAATGGGAGAGGACGTACCTCTGGTAATACCTGAGGTCAACGAGGACCATCTTGAAATGATAGAGATCCAGCAGGACAACCGCGGATGGGATGGATACATAATAACAAACCCAAACTGCTCAACCATTGTGATGACAATTACCCTGAAGCCGCTAATGAAATTAGGACTCAGTTCTGTTAATGTAGCCACCATGCAGGCCATATCTGGTGCAGGATACAATGGGGTACCTTCAATGGCAATACTAGACAATATCATACCCTTCATAGGTACAGAAGAAGATAAGATGGAAACTGAGCCTCGCAAACTGCTGGGTGAGTTTAATGGCAGTGAGATAGAGTTTGCGGATATAAGTCTGAGTGCATCATGTCACAGGGTGCCAGTAATGGATGGCCATACCGAGGCCATATGGGCTACAATGGACGAAAATCCTTCGCCTGAGGACGTTAAAAGAGCTTTTTATGACTTTGATCCGAAGTTAGATGACCTTCCAAGCAAGCCTGATAGATCAATAGTTGTTCGGGAAGAGCCTGATCGCCCCCAGCCCAGACTGGACAGAAATATGGGGGATGGCATGAGTGTGAGTGTAGGAAGGATCCGGGATGGGATCAGATATATTGCAATGGGACACAATACCATAAGAGGGGCTGCAGGGGCAAGTGTCCTGAATGCTGAACTACTCTGTAAAAGAGGAAAAATCTAAATCCATGGGAGGAGCTCAATGAGGAAAGCCATCCTGTTCTCCTGCATACTCCTCCTCTCTATTCTGTATGCGTGTGCCTCTGTTTCTTCTGCGAATTCATTCTTTGAAACTGACATTGTATCCATTGAAGAGCTGCAGCAAAACCCAACCAGATATGACAGTACAACTGCATACCGCAAGATAAGTATTGTCAGTACCATCAATGACATGGGCACACATTCAGTATCTGTTGGCGATGAATCATATTCCCTTAAACTCGACCCCACAAAGAGAGATATGTTTCTGGGTTTTGAGAAAGGGGACGAAGTTAAGATGACCGGACATTTCATACACCGACCACTTG
>SKZM01000009.1 GCA_007127385.1 Methanosalsum sp. | reverse complement strand
CCTGCTTTTTTTAATAATAGGGTTTGGTTTTTATCTTAGCAGATTTGAGATCCTATTTTCACAGATAGGTGTTGTAACAGGTGCCGGATATACAGATATAAACATCAGACTGCCACTGCTGACAATAACAGCTGTTATCTGTTCTTTGGTAGGTGCTGCACTAATAGCAAATGTCAAACTGAAAAATATCAAAATTCCGTTGCTAGGGATTGGTATAATTGTGATTATGATCCTTCTCACCTCCTTTGCTCCTGCGGCCTATCAGCAGATCAAGGTAGAACCTACTGAACTTCAGCTTGAAGAGCCATATCTCAGACACAATATCGACTATACAAGAATGGGATATGGGCTCTCAGATATTGAGGTAAAGCCTTTTGATTACAACCCAGAGATCACCCGTTCTGCAATTGAAAATAATGAAGACGTGTTATCAAACATTAAAATATGGGATCAGAGAGCACTTCAAAATACATACAGACAAACCCAGCAGATTCGAACATATTATGAATTCAATGATGTAGATACTGACAGGTACCATGTAAATGGAGAATACAGGCAATTTATGATATCTGTCAGAGAAATGGATATAACAAACCTTGACCCTTCAGCCAGAACCTGGGTAAACGAACGACTTGTATACACCCATGGATACGGAGCAGTCATGAATAGTGTAAGTGAAAAAACTAATGACGGAAGACCTGAACTTGTACTCCGGGACATACCGCCTCAGGGAGATTTTGATCTCACAAACCCCAGGATCTACTACGGGGAAATGACCCGGGACTACAAAATAGTAAACAGTGGTCAGGCAGAGCTTGACTATCCACAGGCAGAGGGGAATGTATTCACCCATTATGACGGCACTGGTGGTGTGCAGCTTGATTCCATGTTTAAAAGGCTGGCATACATGCTGCGCTTTGGAGATATAAATTTTATTCTCAGCCAGTATATAACCGAAGAAAGCCGGGTGATGTATGATCACCAGATAAACCAGAGAGCTGCCAAGATTGCTCCTTTCCTGGCCTATGAAAGTGATCCATACCCTGTTATCCATGATGGTAAAATATTCTGGATAATAGATGCATATACAATCTCTGATAAATTCCCTTACTCTGAGCAGTACAGGACCGGAGCCGGGGATTTCAACTATATCCGCAATTCAGTAAAAGTAGTAATAGATGCCCATGAAGGAAATGTAGACTATTATGTAATGGAAAATGAGCCCCTGATTGACACATATTCGCAGATTTTCCCAGATATGTTCAAACCATATGAAGATATGCCGGAAAATCTAAAGAACCACATAAGATATCCAAAAGAATACTTCAGTGTCCAGATGGATATTTATCGAAATTATCACATGACCGATACTGAAACTTTCTACAATAAAGAAGATGCATGGCAGATCCCAAGGGAATATTACCGTGGAAGTACAATCCAGATGGAACCTTATTACATAATGACCAGGCTTCCAAATGGAGAAGGTATTGAATATATACTCATGCAGCCATTTACACCAAGAAATCGTCAGAATATGATCTCATGGATAGCTGCAAGATGTGATGAACCCAATTATGGACAGCTTGTACACTACGAATTCCCAAAAGACAGATTGATATATGGACCAAACCAGATAGAATCCAGAATAGATCAGGACCCTCAAATATCCCAGTTATTCACACTCTGGGGACAGCAGGGATCCAGTGTCATCCGAGGAAATCTTCTGGTAATTCCCCTTGACAGTTCAATCCTTTACATTGAACCGGTGTTCATAAGTGCAGATGAGGGAGAGATTCCTGAGCTTAGAAGAATAATAGTATCTTCTGGAGAAACAGTTTACATGGGCCTTGACCTGATGACATCATTGCAGATTCTGCTGGGTGATGAAGTCGTTGATGGAGAACCAGCTCCCTTACCAGAAGATGCAAGAGAACTGGCAAACCAGGCACTTGAACATTACAACACTGCCCAGGACCATTTAAGAGAAGGAAACTGGGCTGGATACGGCCAGGAAATGGAACAGGTACGTGACCTGATTGAACAGATCTCACAGATCATGATGGAGGTTGAAGAACAGTGAAGGTCACACATCTTTTTTTCTTTTCAGGTAGAGCACCAACAATAACAGCAGGAAAAGTATAGAAATGCTGTCTTTGCACATCCATATTCTGCTCCAGCCAACGGATACATAGACGAAAGTTCCATATAACTAAATCCGGTAAGGCGAACAACCATGGATGCTATCAGAAATGAAACCCATACTGCATTTCCTGCAAGGCCGGCAGCAGCGCCTATCAGGACATAGGTAGCCTGCTCCCACATGGCAAATAACCTTATAGTTCGAATGGTTTATTTCAGTTTTCAAAATCTAGTGGGATAAAGAACAAACAGGTTGCAACCTGGAATAAATAAAAATTAATAGTTGATCATCTAATTAATTTTCAGAGTGTAAAAAAAAGATTAATAGGAAGGTTCGTATCCTTCGATCTGTGAAAATGCCTTGTCCATATCCTTCTGGGATTCCACACGGGATTTCTTTTCACGTTCCATGTTTATAGCATCCACAGCAGCAGAATACATTCTTTCCAGTTCTGATGTGGATTCAAGTGTTAAAACCACAAGCACCTGTGGATATTCACCTTCCCTTATGATTATTCCTTTAAACACGTGACCAATGGCAGATGACAGCTTTTCCACCTCATGGGAAATATCGTCAATATTTAAATGTTTCCTGTCACCTTTAATTATGATCATTGCCCTGCTGGCTTCTTCATAAACATCTGTGGAAAACAGAAGACCCGCCGGTGATAAAGCTTTCTGGATAGAAGTCTTTACAGATACATCCTGGTCATCACCACCATAAAAGCCAACGGTTGCAAGGCCGGCACCACCACTCATCACTGTTTTAAAATCACCAAGATCTGTAACCATCATCATTTCACTATCCAGAGAATCAAGAAGGAACAGGATACGCCTGGCGATCATTGAATTGATCCCGTCATATGCAGATTGGACATCACCACCCATCTGTTTTAAAAACTGATTATCTGCAAGTATTATTCCATCAGTACCGCTTTCACGTATCTCACGCAGAGAAAAAGCAGCATTCTGGAGATATAATGTTCCTTCCTCCCTGAATGGAAGTATAACTATCGAATATACAGGGAAATCATACCGCTCTTTGAGTTCCTTCACAAGCAATGGACTAAAAGAAGAACCAGTCCCTCCTGATGCTGATGTTATAACAAAAGCTACATCAAAGCGACCCCTTTCCTCAACTTTTCGCATTATCTGTTCTTTGTTATCTTCGAATACCTTCTTACCAATATTTCTATTAGCACCTACGCCATGGAGATGAGGAATATGAATCCTATCCTTTGCTTTTGTAAATTTCATCTCCTTTAGATCATTGATCGCAGTGTTTACTGCAATTGTTTCCACATTGCTCTTGAACTTCTGCTTGGAATAGAACTTTGCAAATTTACTCTTTGAACCAAAGGACTCCCGGTTCACTGCATCAAGTATTCTATTGCCACACTGCCCATTTCCTATCATCAGTATATTAAGCAAATAATTCCTCCATAGCTAAAAAATATCATTAATTATATAATTGAACAATTGATTATTTTCAATCTTTGTGCTAACTTTCAGGTCAGAACTTATATTGTTTTTGCCTGTGTATTATCCATGCTCCTACTGCACCAAATATCAATAAAGGAACAATGTAAACATAAACAGGTAGTTCAAGCAGAAAATCATATTTTGCTTCAACAACATTTATGTTATCCACTGTCGCTTCTTTGGAAGCATCGGATGTTGAAATGCCATCATCATACTTATAAAACAACTTTGCTCCAATACTATATGTTCCTGTCACCTTTGGCCTGACTGAATATGTTATTTCTTTTTCCTGCTGCTGACCAAAAGATTCTATGTATATTCTGGGATTTCCCCCGATAACCTCTACCTCATCATCACCGCCGACAAATTCTATATCATCCGGCAGTTCAATATCCACACGAAGGCCCTGTGCAGCAGTATTTCCTTCATTCTTGAGATTGAGTACCATGTTTATCCGGGAATTGCGTTCAACATTTCTGCTTTCAGCTGAATGGGAAATGGTAACATCTGCTTCCTGTAATGATCCTTCCACGGTTATAGTTGGCGTATTTGATTCCGCTTCAAATCTCTTATTGGCCTTATTATAAAAAGTAGCTTCCGTTGGAGTGAGTGTAAAAGTACCAGGTTCTGTCGGTTTTAGCTCATAGATCATAATGGTTTTGGACTCGCCGGTACCTATAAACATTGGACCCTTATCATCAAGAATGGTATCACCCAGTGCAAAACTTCTCTTTGGTGAATCTGAGAAGCGTACATCCAGTGCCTCATCATCACCAACGTTCTTAGCTTTCACTGTAATCCGAACTGATTCTCCTACATTTACTGTTTCAGCACCTACCTCTTTAGTTATTTCAAGTTCCGGTACACCTACAAAATCAGGGTCATCGCCATAAGGAATCTTTTTAGTAGTATGGAGATCTCGTAAGCTATAACCTGATATCGAAATAGCAATCGTAGCACGATCAAGCAGGCCACTGCTGGAATCCACTTTGACCAGTTCTACTTCCACTTCGCCACCATCCTCAAAATCAAAGGTAAATGATTCATTCACGGAAATCATTGAACTTTTAATTTTCTCCTCACGTTCATATACATCAAATGAGGCCGTTTGACCAGATGCAGTAATAAGACGAGCATCTATCAGATAGTTATTGATCTGATATGCATCCCCCTGAACAAGTGTAACTTCATCTACTTCAGCGCCTAAAGCTATTCCACTAAGCAGCAGCATGATCAATACTGCAGATATCAGCAAAATAAATTTTTTTTGTAACAGTATCATGTTCATCAGCTGTTATTTGAGCAATTAACAGGTTATCCTTTATTATAAAACTATTGCAAATAAAATACACAAATACATAAAGCTTATGGTGACATCATGTAGTGTCGATTAGAATCTCAAGACTTACATCAATCCATCCTGCATCGTATACAAGCGAGCCCATTGAAATAACATCAACCCCTGTTTTTGCATATTCTTCAAGATTTCCCTGATGTATCCCACCTGATGCTTCTATGATCACATGATCACGAAGACCTTTTCTTTTTAGCGTTTGTAGTGTACGAATAATCAATCCCGGATCCATGTTGTCCAGCATTATAATATCAGCACCCAATTCTGCAGCTGTAACGGCATCCTTTTCAGATTCAACCTCAACTTCCAATTTCTGAACAAAACTGGAATGCTTTCGAGCAGCAACAATAACTTCTTCAAGACCCATCAGTTTAATGTGGTTATCCTTTACCATAACCGTATCTGATAAACTGAATCTGTGCGGGTCACCACCACCGGCAACAACCGCAGCTTTTTCGAACCTGCGAATACCAGGGACTGTTTTTCTTGTACACGCGATTTTTGCAGACGATATGTTCTCTATGCGGGACACACAGCTACGGGTCAATGTTGCAATGCCACTCAGGTGTCCAAGGAAATTCAGAACAATTCTCTCTGCACGCAGTATTGAAGCAGCATCGGAATACAGCCTAAATATAATCTCACCTGAGCCAATATAATCTCCATCTGTAAAGGAAGAACTGTACTCTATACCGAAATAATAAAAAATAGATTTTACCTCTTCAATTCCTGCAATTGTACATTCCTGTTTTGTAAAAATAACAGCATTAATCTTCTTTGAAGGTATAATTGAAGAAGCAATGTCAAGATATACCTGATCCTCTTCAATGTATTTTTCAATTTCACCGGTAAGCATTAAAAATCACCACAGACCATTTATGTATTAAATGATTAATAGATTATGACATATTTACTGAAATAACATTGTATCGTTTATCCAGATCTCAATATTAAACAATAAAGCTTTCAAAGATATACAATTATATTTTTTATTGAGCAGGTGTCCAAAAAAATGTTGAAAATAGGTATTGTAGGTTGTGGTGCCATTGGATCTCAGATCTGCAGAAGCATCGACGCAGATAGTGATGATATACAGATATATGCAGTTTCCGATCACAATATAGACTTTGTCTGTGCTCTCAAAGAAAAGCTAAAACACATGAAACCTGAGTTTCTCACAATTGAGGAAATGGTCGAACATGTAGACCTTGTAGTAGAATCCGCATCTCAAAAAGCTGTGAGTCAGATAATCCCGCCAGCCTTGAAGGCTGGATGTGATGTAATGATCATGAGTATCGGTGCTCTTGCGGACTCTGATTTCAGGGAGTATATATACGGACTTGCCAGAAATTATAATTGCAGAATATATCTTCCCTCCGGATCAATAACAGGTATTGACGGACTCAAGTCAGCAATGTCTGGAGAAATATATTCAGTTACACTTACCACAAAAAAACCACCTTCAGGCCTTACCGGCGCTCCCTACATTGTAGATAATGAGATTGATCTGGAAAGGATTGAATCTGAAACACTGATCTTTGAAGGAAATGCAGCAAAAGCTGTTGAATCATTTCCTGCAAATGTAAATGTGGCTGCAACTCTTAGTATAGCAGGTATCGGGTTTGAAAGAACCAAAGTCAGGATAATTGCAGATCCACACGTCATTAGAAATATACATGAGATTGAAGTTGAAGGTGAATTTGGGAAGTTCACCACTAGAACCGAAAATATACCGTCTCCAACAAATCCAAAAACAAGTTATCTCGCATCTCTGTCTGCTATTGCAACACTTAAAAAAATAGCAAATCCACTGCAAATCGGAACCTGAACCTGTCCAGGTACAAGCCGGATTACAAATTGAAAGAAAATCAACCTATTTAGACAAAATAACTAATTATCATGAATTGCTATAAGATATTTTAACTAAATATTAACTAAACATCATCATCTATCAGATAGATCAAATCCACTAAATATATAAATAATTATAAGTATTCCCGTGCAGTGATTATATATGCAAGATAGGCAATCCATTATTGACAAGATCAATAAGCTGAAAAAAGAACGCAATGCTGTTATCCTTTCCCACAATTACCAGAGAAAGGAGATTCAGGATATTGCAGATTTTTTAGGTGATTCTCTGGGGCTTAGCAGAGAGGCTGTAAAACAGGATGCAGATGTCATTGTTTTTTGTGGCGTTGACTTTATGGCAGAAAGTGCTGCAATACTGAGTCCTGAAAAAACCGTACTTTTGCCTGAAATGGAAGCTGAATGTCCGATGGCAGCAATGGTAGATGTCGATTCTCTTAGAAAGGAAAAGGCCAGGTATCCAGATGCAGCGATTGTCTGCTATGTTAACTCATCAGCCACAATAAAAGCTGAATGTGACATATGCTGCACATCCTCTAATGCAGTGGATGTTGTAAATTCACTTGAAAAAGAGGAAATACTTTTCATTCCAGATAAGAACCTGGCAAAATATGTATCATTTCATACTGATAAAAAGATCATACCTTGGCAGGGATACTGCCCAACACATCACCAGATCCTTGTAGGTGACCTTCTGCTAATGAAAGAAGAGCATCCTGAAGCTGAGATACTGGCACACCCTGAATGCCGTGCAGATGTCCTGGAAGTTGCAGATGAGGTTCTCAGTACCACAGGTATAACAGAATATGTGAAAAAATCTGATTCAAAAGAGTTTATTGTTGCTACTGAAACCGGAATACTCCACAGGCTTGAGAAAGAAAATCCTGACAAAAAGTTCTACGCAGGTTCTGAATATGCAGTCTGTCCGAATATGAAGATGACAACACTTCAGGGAGTCCTGAACTCACTTGAAAAAATGGAGCACGTAATAACAGTTCCTGAAGACATACGAATAAAAGCAAAAAGGGCGCTGGACAGAATGCTTGAAGTAGGCCGCGGTGACATCAAGGAACAATAAATGAAAAAAACAATAAATGTGCTTCTGCCGTATTTCCAGCTCATAAGGTACAGAAACTGCCTTATGGCGGCCATTGGAACACTTATTGGAGTATTTATTGCATATAACATACTTCCGGTCACATCAATTACCTATTCAGCAGAAATATTGATCTTTAAAGCACTACTGGCTTTTTTTTCAGTCTTTTTTATTACAGGTGCAGGTAACGCCATAAACGATTATTTTGATGTGGATATTGATGCAATCAATCGTCCATCACGCCCGATTCCATCAGGCCAGGTAACCGAACAAAATGCATTGTATTTTTCAACTGCCCTGTTTATTGCAGGTATTGCTGCAGCTTTAAGTATTAATTACATATGTGCGGTTATTGCAGGCATCAACGTTCTGGTCCTTGTATACTATGCAAGATCACTTAAAAGAAAGGCACTGGTTGGAAACATAAGTATCGGATACCTCACAGGATCTATTTTTCTCTTCGGTGGAAGTGTATTCGGTATGGAAGGACTGATGATGCTATCAGTACTCTTCCTGCTTGCAGCTCTTGCAACCATAGCCAGAGAGATTGTAAAAGATATAGAAGATATTGAAGGGGACCGGTTGAGCGGAGCTTCAACTCTCCCGATAAAAATAGGGGTTAAGAGATCGGTTTATACAGCTTCATTTATTGTAGCTGTTGCTCTTGTTGCAAGCCCACTGCCGTACATAAGCTCAATCCTTAGCGTGGGATATTTATATGCAGTTGCCATTGCAGATCTTCTTTTTATTCTGGCAATCATTGAAGTTGGTCTTAGAGACAATGCAGCCAGATCATCCAGATTATTTAAAGCAGGTATGGTTTTTGCACTTATTGCCTTTATTGCAGGTGCATGAATGCTTAACATACCGAATATTTTCCTTCGGCAAGATCTCGAGTAAACGTCTCTATGTTCTCAAGTTCTGAATCGATAATCTCTTTTACATCTTCACCAACTGAATTAACAGGTCCCTGACTCATACGTATCTGGGCTGCAGCGATCTGAGGCATATCTACAGCAGCACCGATCTCACTCAACATCCACACATATACTTCCTCGACATCCGGAATATCCTGATATATCCTGTCAGCCACAACATGGGTCAGTACATTGTAAATTTTACCCACATGACTTACCGGGTTCTTGCCGGCTGCTGCTTCACTGCTCACTGGACGATTCAGAGGAATAATACCATTTACCCTATTGCCACGGCCAACCTGCCCACAATCTGCATCTTCAGCTGAAGTACCGGTAACTGTTGTATATATTCCTCCAAGTCCACGACCAGGCATATCCAGGGTATTGAATGAAACTGACGGAGTAACAGATTGATAATTCTCCTGTGTATAATTGCTTACAAACTCATTCATAATATCCAGAAGTTCATCTTTCATCCTGAAGTATTCAGATTCAGATGATACAAATTGATCCACCTGTGGCATGGCAACGGTCAGATGAATATTTTCACCCTGACGTACACCCATAACCTTCACATCTTCTCCGGATTCGGGATAATCTTTTTTAAATTTCTCTGAATTGAGATATCTTTCTGTATCAAACACCATCCTTTCCGCAATAGTGAGAGGAGCATAACCAACGGCTGCAGAGGTATCATTTGCAGGTAATATTCGGGCACCTCTTCTGAAAATATCAGTAAGTTCAGCAGAACCCTCCTTCAACTCCACCTGGTATTCAATACTCGATGGATCCACATATCGAAGATGATCCTGAAACCATTTCTTTGATGTACTGATTGCGATCTGTTCCACATCAATTTCGGTGCCATCTACCTGAAATGTCGCCCGGTCGCCGAATATGATCCTCATGGGATCGTTTATCTCACCACCACCCAGTCTGCCAGAAACACTGCCTGCCACAAGCATCCCCTTATCAATATTGTGATGCATAATATGGCCAAACTTATCCATATATTCTCTGCAAAGTTCTACAGAAACCTGGTTCATTATGGAATCACATATGTAATCCGGATGTCCAATACCCTTTCTTTCCACGACCTCTACATTTTGCTCACTAACAAGAGGAGCTCTTATACTTTCAACATTAATATTTCTCAAATGTATCCCCCATCATTATCCCATTAAAAATCACAAAATCCCTTAGTCGAGATGATCAGGAACCTTATCAAACAATCTGTATCTGTTATTCTGCAGACAAGCTCCTTATCCAATACATTGTATTAAACGATATATTCATTAATTTTTTCAATATCCATATTGATAGAAAGCCTATGAAAGAATATAGATCAATCCTCGGATTTTGTTATCTGATCAAATATGTCTCCCTCACCCCTGTAGGCAAGGGAGGATGTCTGTTTTAAATATTCCTTTAGCATCATCGGAAATGTTTTAGCCGGGACAAAGCGCACCCCTAGCTCTTCAGCCCATTTCTGTATTCCAAAATCATTTGCAACAACTGCAGCATCAATTTCCTTGGCGAGAAGAAGTACATCGATATCCGGAGCACTGTCAAGAATGCCGTATCTTAAAGCGGCACGGTATTTGTTCCTGAATTTACCGATTGTTTTACCTATAACTTCCCTTTCTATATTATCTTCAATGTCTTTCTTGCTATTTGCAGAAGATGTCAGAAACAGACATTCTGTTGCAGCCTCCCATATAGCATCCTCTGCCACACCCATGCCTTTATTGATCCTGGCACGCATAAAAGCTACATATTCATGGAATACCCTGGCAGGAATCTTAACCTCATATCGGTCAGGTGTTTTTTTCACAAGCCAGGTATCGATCTTGGCAGCCACATCCAGGTCACAGCCATTATTTCGGGCAAATTCCTGTAATTCATCGTACACGGATGGAAAGGGGATATAGCAACTGATCCCAAGCTGCAGTCTGGACTCGGCTACAAGATCAAGTATACCCTTAATTCCCTCGCAAAGCTGAGAATGACCAATTGATTCCCTGACCTGCTGATCTGTCAGTGCCGTAGTATCCAGAACAAAACGCTGTCTTAGCATAGAATAATCACTTTCTGTTGACATATATTTAAGTTGGTTCCAAAATAAATAACTACCTGACTATTTACCTGATTGAGGCAATTGCAATTTCAGAACATGATGTATCTACATATTACAATAAAACATTTTTGCCTATCAAATACTAAAACTCCATATACCGAAAACAGACTCAGCTATTTATCAGATCTCAAAAGATTAAAAAAAATACAGGTGAATCCGATTTACAGAAT
>SKZM01000038.1 GCA_007127385.1 Methanosalsum sp. | reverse complement strand
TTGCATTCATGTACAAGATCAATAAACTCATCAATGGTATGTGGATAAATTCCGGGAAGCAGGGGTGAATTACCAAGTATAAGGCCCTGTTCAGATGAGTTGGCAAAACGCATCAGTATAGCTCCCTTTGCACCCATATCTTCCAGGTCGTTTAGAGTATTTTCAAGAACCTTTCCATCATTTACACCAGGTATAACAACAATTGCAGCATAAACATCGCAATTACTGCAAAATTCATGAAGTGCTCTGAGTGAAACGTCTGGTTGCTGATCATTCATATACTCCTTCCTAAGATCAGGATCTGTGGAAAATACAGTATAAGATACTTCCTTAACCCCATTTTCAAGGAGGATCCGGGCTTCATCTCCTTTGGTAAAACCTTTTCCACTTGTGTATCCCAGATGTATTGGTATACCATATTTGGACAGATGGGTCACCAGTTCGATCAAGCCGGGATAACAGCTGATATCACCTCCGCCGCTTATTGTGATTTTATCCATGTTATCAGAACCAAAATGAATCTTCTGATTGACCTGCTGAACCACAAACTGGGGATGGTTGAATCCGGAGTATGATTCCCTGACACTTCTTGTACAATAATCACAGCCCTTCTGGAATGGGAAACAGTTCTTACAGCCAAAGGGAGAGACATCCTTTACTTTCTTAAAATAGCAGTATTTACAAAAACCCTGGCAGTCAGTACCAGGACTTCCTCCAATATCAGCAACGATCTCCATGTGCCTGAAAGTTGTTACTGCCTCTATATAAGTGTTTATGCAGAAGTCAGTGGATGAACATTTTGCTATTTCCAATGAAAATGTTATATTTCGAGTATGTGTATAATTGAGACTACTTAAAATAGAGATTTGAGGAAATTACCATTTTTAGCGAAAATGTTATATTCCAGAAATACTACTATGTGTTACAAAAGTGCGTTGATGGTCTAGTGGCTATGACTGGGGCCTTCCAAGCCCTAAACCCGGGTTCGAATCCCGGTCGACGCACCATTTCATTCTAATAACAACTTTTTTGATCTCATATTTTGATCTGGGTTTTTATCTGATCTATGAATTGATATCTGGAACTTTAAGGATCAATCATACTTACTATTATAAATTCTGTTGCTTATCATCTGCACACAAAACCCATTGTTTAATAGTAGAGTTAATAGTATAGATGTCACAATAAATTAATTCATGAGATCAGATTATGATATATCATTATTCATTTTTCGAAGAGACCTTCGCATTGATGATAATACTGCATTGATCAATGCTCTTGAACAATCAGATGCAGTAATTCCCTGCTTTATTTTTGATCCGGCACAGATAAAGAACAATGAATACTTTAGCAAAAGTGCTTTTCAGTTTATGGTAGAATCACTCAGGGATCTGAAACAGCAGTTCGATAAGAAAAATTCACATTTATACCTATTTTACGGAGATAGTACAGATGTTATCCGTAACCTGAAGAATGAAGTTGATTATGACGCAGTGTTTTTGAATAAGGATTACACACCATTCAGCAAAAAGCGTGATTCAGCCATCAAGCAGATATGTACTGAATATGGCATGGATTTTATAGATTTCCATGACCTCCTTTTGACCAGTCCTGATGAAATAAGTACAGATCAGGGGAAGCCCTATTCTGTATACACTCCTTTCTTCAGGAAAGCCTCAGGAGTCAGAGTTCATGTTCCTGAAGCTGTTCATCAAAATAATTACTACACCTCATTTCTGGATTCTGATACAGATGACCTTCTCACCAAAATGGAGCATGAATACGGATTTCATTCTTCTGCCGGAGGTGGCAGGGATAATGCACTGAAGATACTTGGAGATCTGTCAAAATTTGCAGATTATGAGACGAACAGGAACTATCCTTACAAAGAGACAACCCGCTTATCAGCACACAATAAGTTTGGAACCGTTTCAATAAGGGAAGTATATCATTCTATTGCATCAGAACTTGGATCAGATCATCCCCTCATTGGCCAGCTATACTGGCGAGATTTCTTCACGCATGCTGCCAGTCATAATTCCTTTGTTTTTGGAAAGCCCCTAAGGAAAAAATTTGAGAATATAGAATGGAATTCAGATCACGTTGCATTCAATCGCTGGTGTGCTGGAAATACAGGCTTTCCCATCATTGATGCAGGTATGCGACAGCTGAATACTACCGGATATATGCACAACAGGATAAGAATGATCACTGCTTCATTTCTGGTAAAGGACCTGCATATTGACTGGAGATGGGGTGAAAAATATTTTGCTCAGAAGCTTGTCGATTATGATCCCTGTGTGAATAACGGAAACTGGCAATGGGCTGCATCCACGGGATATGATTCACAGCCATATTTCAGAATGTTTAATCCATGGAGCCAGCAGAAGAAGTATGATCCGGAATGCATCTATATCAAAAAATGGGTTCAGGAATTGAATGAACTTGACCCTGTCAGCATACACAATCTGGAGACCAGAAGACCGCCGGAAAAAATAAACTACCCATTGCCTATGGTCGACCACAGTAAAGAGAGAAAAATAACTCTTGAGATGTACAGATCACTGTAACCGGACACCATTACATATCACAGAATAATAAAACAATATTCGCAATATTAATATATCAGAGTCATGTTTTATCACTGAGCCTGCAAAACAACCCATTCAATCAGCGGGGGTTGCCCAGCCAGGTCAAAGGCGCAGGGCTTAGGACCCTGTCTCGTAGGAGTTCGTGCGTTCGAATCGCACCCCCCGCACTATTTTTCGGGGTTATAGTTATCTCAAAAAAGTGAACTCTTAATTATTATTTAAAATGTTGTACTCTGATATTTCGTATTATTGCTGCAAAAAAAACCATCTAATTTAGTCAATGATCCTATTTCAAAACTCCGGATACACCTTTTTCCAACATAGCATGAAACATGCAATATCCAACAATCCTTTGA
>SKZM01000165.1 GCA_007127385.1 Methanosalsum sp. | reverse complement strand
TGTATGGCCCGGATTATGAAGTTATCCAGGGGTGCATAACAATCAAAGACGGGATCATCAGTAAAGTAACTGAAGAAAAGGTAGATTCACAGAACATCATAGCTCCCTGTTTTGTAAACTGTCATACGCATATAGCAGATTCAGTATACAAGGACCCACCACTTGGAGAATACGACAGGTTCATACTCCAGCATGACCTTGATTCGCTGGTAAAACCACCTGACGGACTCAAACACAGGGTACTGCAGAAAACATCCAGTCAAGAACTGATTGAAGGTATGCGATGCTCATTGAAGGATATGCTGGCAACAGGAACCCATTCATTTGCAGATTTTAGAGAAAATGGACTGCCAGGAGTTCTTGCACTAAAGGATGCCCTTAAGAGTACAGATATAGGCCATACAATACTTGGAAGGCCTTCAGGATATGTGGGAGATCCTGATAAAACCGTTACGGAAGTTGAAAGGATACTGAAACATGCAGATGGTATGGGAATCAGTGGTATAAATGATATGAACCATGAACTGATTGAAGCCATTGCAGAATGTACACAGGAACATAGGAAGATCTTTGCAATACACTGTGCAGAAAAGGAAAGAAAGGGCATTGACAGAACACTTGATCTTCATCCGGATTTCCTGATACACATGACAAAGGCACTAAAAGAAGATCTTGAATCCGTAGTTGATCTAAACATTCCGATAGTTGTCTGTCCCAGATCAAATTTCACAACCGGAGCCGGTATGGCACCTATCGCGCAGATGCTTGATATGGGAATAAGGGTGGGTATAGGAACCGATAATGTAATGCTTAATTCAGTCAATATGTTTGCAGAAATGGAAATACTTTCAAAGGTATTTGGTCTTGAAGACAGACAGGTATTTAAGATGTGCACCATTAATGGTGCAACAATACTTGAACAGGGGAGGACAGGTATGATACTGGAGAACTGCAGATCAGATATAATGATACTTAACGGTTATTCCAATAATTTATCAGGAACAGCCGATATTCTAAACAGCGTGGTCAGAAGAGCAAGACCTGATGATATCCTTGCAGTCATCGATTCCAATTCATGTAAAAATTAACAGGTAGAGTACTATGGAAAGCGAGATTTACAGAAACATACTGATCGCCACTGACGGCTCAAAGTTAAGTGAGCATACAATAAAATACGGCGTAGAGCTTGCAAAGCTGGGCGGTTCAAAGCTGTATGCCGCATATGTTGTCGATACTGCTGATTTTGCATCCATACCGATGGAAAGCGATGCAGGATGGGAGACCATGTATTCGCTTCTAAAGGAAGAAGGAAAGCAGGCAACCCAGAATGTAGAAGATATTGCAGAAAGGGCAGGAGTGGATGTTGAACAGGTACTGCTTGAAGGACACCCGGCCCATGAGATAATAGAATTTAGCAGTAAGAATGATATTGATATCATTGTCATGGGAACCCATGGAAAAAGCGGACTGAATCGATTCATTCTTGGCAGTGTGGCAGAAAAGGTCATACGCAGTTCCAAAATTCCAGTATTTGTGGTACCTGCAGAAGAGGATTCGGAGAATGAATAAAAGTAGAAGCTGGAGACCAGAGAACACAACAGGATAAACGATCCGGTTATATGGTTATCTATGCTGAATACCATATTCCGGACCCTTCAACAGACAGATATTTATGAGGTGTGAGCCTATTTCCTGCAATATTTTTGTTTGTCAGGGATGGCACTGATAAAAATATTGACATTAGGGTAAACTTTATGATACTGAACATAGATTGCAGTAATCTGTCAATAGTAACACAAATATCAGAGCAGGGAAGGAAGAATCATACAGTTAATGATTGATGATCTTAATTCATGCAAAATAAAAGTAGGAGAGGGATTAATGAGTGAAATTTACAAAAAGATATTGATTGCCACCGATGGATCTGAGCACAGTAAACACACAGTAGAATATGGTGTGGAACTTGCACGGCTGAGCGGTGCCAGGCTGTATGCTGTATATGTGATCGACACAGCAGCATTTGCATCCATTCCAATGGACGCAGGCTGGGAGATGATGTATTCACTTCTTCAGGAAGAAGGCAGGAAAGCAACCCAGAGCATAGAGGATATGGCAGGAGAAACGGAGGTACAGGTCGAACAGGTGATGCTGGACGGTCATCCTGCTCATGAGATCATAGATTTTGCCAATAAGAACGATATTGATGTAATCATCATGGGGACTCATGGCAAGAGTGGACTGGACAGGTTCCTGCTGGGAAGTGTAACAGAGAAGGTGATACGCAGTTCCAATATACCGGTATTTGTGGTACGCACACCTTCAGACAAAAAAGAGGAATAAGAAAAATTATACAGGGGCTGAAAAACGTGCCAAAGAGTACAATTATTCAGGATATAATGGTAAAGGACGTGGCATATGCAACTCTCCCGGGATCACGGGATGAAGTTCTCAATATACTCAAGGACAAGAGAATATCAGGTGTCCCGATACTTAAAGGAGGTAAGGTCACAGGAGTGGTCAGTCGTACCGATCTTCTAAAGAGCCCGGAAGAAGAGCAAATTGCACTGCTGATGACAAGAAATCCGGTTACTATCAGCCCGGATGCAAATATTGTTGATGCAGCCAAATTGCTTCTTGAGAACAATATTCGAAGACTTCCGGTAGTTACTGATGGTAACCTGATGGGGATGGTAACCATTGCAGATATAATTGCCAGTATTGCGGATCTGGATATTACAGAACAGATCGGACCATATCTTGATGATGGTGTTGTTGCGGTCTGGAGTGAAACCCCGCTTCCGCTTGTTGCAAGGATCATGGAACTCTCACATAAAAAGGCTGTACCTATTCTGGATTCTGATCTGGAACTTGTAGGTATAATCTCTGAACTGGATGTGATCAATGCCAGTATTATCGAGGACAGTGTGGAAATGTCAGACATGTCCGCAGGTTCTGATGATGATG
>SKZM01000227.1 GCA_007127385.1 Methanosalsum sp. | reverse complement strand
TGTTAATGGCGATTGAAGACATTCTATCAGAATTAAAAAAGAAAATTGAAGACGCATTGCCCAGTGATACTACAATATCAAATGTTGAATTTGAAGGTCCTCAACTTGTGGTATATACTGAAGAGCCCCGTAAGTTCGCAGATAATGGTAACCTTGTAAGAAATTTAGCTAAAAATCTCAGGACACGTATAGTTGTCAGGCCTGACCCAAAGGTGCTACTGGCACCCGAAGAATCTATTGAAAAGATAAAGGCAACTGTTCCCGAAGATTCTGTTATATCCAATTACTATTTTGATGAAGATGTTGGAGAGGTGATTATCGAGGCCGAAAAGCCCGGATTGGTCATTGGTAAACATGGAGAAACTTTGCGTGAGATCACTAAAAAGATTGGCTGGACTCCAAAAGTAGTAAGGGCCCCTCCAATAAAATCGAGGACTGTAAATAATATTCGTGAATTTATGAGAACCAACCTTAAGGAAAGGAAAGAGATACTTAAGACAGTTGGTAGAAAGATCCATAGAGAGTGCACTTCCAAAGATGAGTGGGTACGAATAACCTCACTTGGTGGATGTCGTGAGGTTGGAAGGAGTTGTTTTGTTCTATCAACACCTGAGTCCAGAGTGATGGTTGACTGTGGAGTGAATGTTGGTTCTGATGAAAACATGACTCCATATCTGTATGTGCCTGAAGCGTATCCACTCAACCAGCTGGATGCGGTAGTGATTACGCATGCACATCTGGACCATCAGGGACTGGTACCTCTTTTATATAAATATGGGTATGATGGTCCTGTATACTGTACACCGCCAACACGTGACTTGATGGCTCTTCTCCAGCTTGATTACATTGATGTTGCAGCAAGAGATGCCCGAAAGATACCCTATGAATCTGCAGATATACGTGAAGTTCTAAAGCATACAATAACACTGGATTATGAAGAGGTCACAGATATTGCTCCTGATATCAAGCTGACGTTCCATAATGCTGGTCATATACTTGGTTCTTCGATCTCGCATTTCCATATTGGAGATGGGCGGCACAATATTGTTATGACAGGTGACTATAAATACGGTCCTACTCGATTATTTGATCCTGCAGTGAACAAGTTTCCCCGGGTTGAAACCGTAATTACTGAAAGTACATATGGCAATTCCAATGCTATTCAGCCATCATTAAAAGAAGCTGAAAAAAATCTTCAGAATATTGTCAAAAGAACTATTGACAGAAATGGTATCGTACTAATCCCGGCATTTGCAGTTGGAAGAAGCCAGGAAGTTATGATTGTTCTGGAAGAGGCTATCAGAAAGGGAATCATTAGTGATGTACCGGTATACCTTGATGGAATGATATGGGAGGCCACTGCTATACATGCGACCTATCCTGAGTACCTGAACAATGATCTTAGAAAACTTATTTTCCAAAAAGGCCAGAATCCATTTCTTTCAGAGAATTTTAGATCAGTTGATTCAAATGAACTGCGCCGCAATATAATTGATGACCCTCATCCCTGTGTCATCCTTGCAACTGCTGGTATGATGAATGCTGGCCCTGTACTTGATTACTTTAAAGCATTTGCTCCGGATGAACGTAACACTCTGGTGTTTGTAGGATATCAGGCTGATGGAACAATGGGAAGACGGATCCAGAAAGGATGGAAAGAAGTGCCACTTCCAGCCAAAAACGGCTCTGAAATGGTTAAGATGAATATGGAAGTTGAAATAGTGGATGGATTTTCAGGTCATTCTGATAGAAAACAGCTTATGGATTATGTAAAGAAAATGAAACCAAGGCCGGAAAGAATATTTACAATGCATGGTGAAGAGAGCTCCTGCATAGATCTTGCCAGTTCTATGTACAAGAAATATAGGCTAGAAACTCGTGCACTTACCAACCTTGAAACTGTAAGACTTGTCTAAAAAAGCTATCTTTAAAAAACTATAGTGCCTTCCAGGAAAGTGTCATCTTGTGTTTTATATCCTGGAAAGTACTTTTCTGGACGCAAAATAGTTTATAGTCTGTGTCAGATGATGTGACCTGACCGAATCCAATCATATCAGTTTTTTTTAGTGATATTTACCAGGCCACATTGTATCTTAAAGGATATTTTCTCAGTTATTCAGGTAAGGCTGCTATCTTCAAATCAGATTTTTAAAATATTCTTTCAGATCAGAATGGTTTTCCAATATAAGATCTGCTTTTTTCAGCTGATCAGAATCGATATATGTTGGAATAGCTATACAATATATTCCTGCATTTTTAGCAGCCTCAACTACAAAAGGCGCATTCTCAATAACCATACTTTCATCTGCATTAACATTTAGTTTCCTGATAGCTTTCAGATAAGGTTCTGCAGAAGGTTTACCTTCATTTACATCGCTTCCACTTATCACTACTTCAAATATTTCCGGAAAGAACCGGCCTATTATATTGCTGACCGTTTTTTGATCCGACCCTGAGACAACAGCTAGTTTATATTTATTTTTCAATAGCTTAAGGCACGGATATATCTCATCAAAAATTTTTATTTCTCTTATTTTGAAAAAAATCTCTCTTTTGATAACTGGTAGTTCTCTGTAGTGATGTTCTTCTGGTGTCCTTTTATTTTTTGAAAAGATTTTCTTGACCATGCCTCTGCTGTTCGATCCTTCCATGCTGTATATATCCTCTCTGGTCGCATTGATACCTACTTTATCAAAGGCAGATATCCATGAATCTGCATGATATGGCATTGAGTCGATGAGCACTCCATCCATATCAAAAATTATTGCTTTCAACATATGTTTAAAATGGAAGTGAATGATAATAAAATTTATTCAATGGAATTGAATATCAGGTTACATTTATGAGACCGATATATCTATACTTTGTTAATTTTTAGTAGCAAAAGTAAATATATTTAATTTTTTGCGATAACTATATATACAAATATAAGTAAAATATGATTCAGGCACTTGTATATTGTTGATCAGTCAGCT
>SKZM01000078.1 GCA_007127385.1 Methanosalsum sp. | reverse complement strand
ATTATTGTGTTCGATTCACATCTAAATGAGAGATTTGTTCTTTATCTGGCAGATCCCACATTATTTACTCTATACTTTTCAAATTTCGCTCATTCAGGCTTTTTACATTTTTTTGATAATATTCTGGCATACCTTGTAATAATTCCTATTATATTCTTACTTCGAACTAACAGAAAGCGATTTTATGTGGACATGGTGCTGATATTTTCCATCACTCCTTTCATGGTTTCTATTTTTACGGTCATGTTCGTACCTGCCAGAACATCGCTTGGATTTTCGGGAATAGTTGCTGCCTTGATCGCATATTATCTTTTTTCGGTCTATGAATTCACTCAGAAACAGCTAAGGATATGTTTGAACTATTCTGTACTTATTTTGATATTTGGGCTCAGTTTTCTTTTTGTTTTGATACAATACAGTCTGGCAGGATATGCTGTGCTTGATTACATGATCCTGCTGAGTTTTCTTTTGCTTCTACTTTTGCCCGTTTCTCTTAAGGAAGTGGCCAAGGCTTACAGAAGTATGAAAAAAATATCACATGAAAAAAAGGGAAAAATAACTGTTATTATGATCTCAGTGTTTATGTTTATTTCATATTCACTTGCGATCATTTTATTTTTGATACTGTTCCCACTTGAACTGACAACCCCTACAGGACAGACCAATATACTGGGTCATCTGATTGGCTACTGTGCGGGACTGGTTCTTCCGATACTCTATAGGAGAATAACCGCATGTGAGTACCAGAACTATTGAATGATTTTGATTCTAAAAATGTATGGGAAAATTTAGTGATATCAGAACTTTAGTTTATTCATTCTGATAAGCTCATGATCGCTTCTGCCAGATCCCCATTGGCATTTTTAAGAGCTTCACGTGCTTTCTCTTCTGAGACCCCTGTCTGCTCAACTACCAATCTGATATCATCATCTGGGATTTCAATTTCTCTGGGAACTTCTTCTGGTGTACCAACAATCTGATATGTATCAACACCTTGGGCAGTCATTATTGAAACTTTTGCATTGTTGAAGATTATATCTTTTTCGGATGTTTTTATAATTACCTGCTCAACATCATCTACATCTTCAATATTGATTCCCATCTGCTTCATCATCTGCTTCATCTTGGCCGGATTCATTCCTCGACCACCCATGCCTGGAATCATCTGATTATCCTCTTAACTGATTAATCACTGGCAACCCTGGCATCCAGATCCACATTCACTGGCTGCTTTTGGATTATCGATCACAAAACCCTTTCCCTGAGGGGTATCAATAAAGTCTATCTTTGCCTCTGTAAGTCCACCTACTATATCAGAATCCATAACTATTTTAATATCTTTACTTTCAACAGTCACATCTTCTTCTTCTTTGATATCGTCATCAAGGGCAAGGCCATACTGAATTCCACTGCAACCCATACCTGCAACAAATATTCGCAGTGCATGATCATTTTTTTCTTCTTTTTCTATTATGGATTTAAGTTCAGTTGCCGCATTATCGGTTAATTCTATCATTGTCATCATCCTTTGAGTTACGTAATTGTACCCAGTTATTCTGGATACTTAGTGTTATTGTATTTTATATAGGTTTATTGGTATATACCTTTCGCATAAAGGCGAACAAGTTCTTACATGAACTCCACATCATCTCCTACAGGATTGTTGAGCACTTCTCCATTGTAGGCATTGATCTCTATGGAATTTCTTCTTCCTTTGAACTCCCATATAGGTACATATATCATTTCCATATTAAGCTCAATGTCGTCAGGACCGGGCTTGAATCGTTTGTGTTCAGATATAATTGCTTCTCCAATCGTATTATCAAAACGTACATCTTTTGTATGTTCATCGATGATCATTTTGATGAGCTGTCTGTATGCTTCTTCCTGTTTAATGATAGGAGATTCCAGTTTATATGATGTATCAGGTACCGGGATCTGGTCATTGATCTGATATACGGACAGTGGTTCATTGTTGCCATTGATTGCATTCAGGCATCCATCACCATCACCGGATATGTCTATTATCTTTGATTTGTATCTTTTTTCTATACTGAGTAGATATGTATATTTCCAGAAGGGAACAAACTTGAGGACAGTTTTCTCTATATTTCCGATATATGGCTTTGCAACAGCCAGTGCATGCTCTTTTGATGTATTTACTGACAATGCCCTCAGCTTAAGGTTTTCTCTGGATTCCGAGGAGCTTTTCTGGTCCATATAGGCAGTTGATATATCATTTACCAGCTGTTCACTGTCCCGGGACATTCTGTTATTTTTCCGGGGGCTTTTTTGAATCTGAATTTGAGCATTCTCAGACCGGGACCCAATTTCGCTAGCATTTATCTGGATGGTTGATGCTGAAGCTGATAGAGTACCATTAACAGGCTCCTGAACAAAATCAATATCTGTATTTTTGTCTTCAATGTCACAAAGAACTGCCTTACCTATCTGGAATGCCAGTTCATTACGATCCCAGATCATTATTCCGTGTTCCAGGGCATAGTGATACATATCATCACTGACCTCATCTGTAACTATAAGTAGCCCTTTCTGATCCTGGATTTGATCTGCAAAATTTATGATCTCATCGTATCCTGGCCTGGTTGTGAACTTGATATAGGTCTTGCTATCATTTTTTTCTGCGATCAGGTCATACTGGCAGGAATCAGTAATCCGGTATCCTGCAGATGCAAATATATCTTTGAGAATTTCCATAATACCCTGTTTCATGAATATCAACCATTCATCTGTTCTATGTGTAAAATAGGTTTCCTTCAATATTATCCTGTTCTCTCTGAGAGATGGGAGCATATAAGAGTGACCTTCTCAGATCAATCATAATTTTTATGGCTAATTATTATATTTATACCTTAAAGTACACGCTTTGTAGTCTCCGGTTCAATGCCGTTATTTGTAACTTTATAAGGCAGTATCTGGTTTGGAATAAGCATTCCTCTCATTTTGCGAATAAACATT
>SKZM01000105.1 GCA_007127385.1 Methanosalsum sp. | reverse complement strand
GCACTGAAGGTACCATGTGCGGAGAATGCAGTGAAATAAATGGACTGCATGTTCCTGAAGATCTGGTTCATCTGGATGTATATGATCCGCAACTCAGGACTTTTGTGGAGGATGGGGAATGCGGGCGTGCAATATTGACAACCCTGCTGCCACCTGGTGCAAAATGCGGCACCCTTCTTCTAAACTATGATACAGAGGACACCACCCTTGTGCATTCAAGAAAGAAATGTGCCTGCGGAAGAACACATATGAAGATAGAGAATCCACAGCGTGAGGCTGAAACTTTCTGGATCGCAGGCAGTCCCTTTAACAGGGTGGATGTTGAGAGGGGAGTTTTCCAGAGAGAGAATATGGAATATCTAACTGGCGAATATGAGGCTTTCATATACGGAGGGGATGACGAAGGGGAGACCATATTAAGGGTCAGTATGGAATGCAGGGATTCAATGTTCAAAGAAGCTGAAACCGTAAAAGAAAACTTTACCAGAGCATTCCTGAAACATAAACCGCTGCTGAGGCATGCTTTTGATGATGAGATACTGAAGATAATATTTAACTTCACAGAACCTGGTGAACTGGAACTGTATAAGGTCAAAGGAAGACCAAAAAGGGTGGTTGACAGAAGATAACAGGGTCATTCACAGAGAACAGACGGGATATAGAAATATATTATAACTGTCATATATACTTTCGAAATAAATATATATCAGAGTCGCCAATAGCATATTGATAAATACTTAAAGGGAGTGATCAAGAAATGTTATTTATGGATATAAGTACCTGGGAACCACATGACAGAGATGAAATATTAAAACACTTCAAGGAACTGAAAGTTCCGGAAGGAATAAAAATCAAGAATCAGTGGGTTGACCTTAGTGGGGGAAGATACTTCATACTTTACGAAGCAGAATCAGCTGAAGCGGTTGCAGCTTTCAACCTTCCATGGTCAGATATCTGCATCATTGAATCAATACCTGTTATGGAAACAGGCGAATTCATGAGCCTGATGTCAAAATATAAATAAATGAATTAAATGGAAGACAGATGAGATAAAACTCATCTTTTTTTATTCACTGTGTTCCTCCTTTGAGTTCAGGAAGACATCCTTAACAATATTTCCTGCTTTTACTTTGAATGCACCGCCTACTAGTGAAGAGGTATCATAACTATAGTTGAAACTACCATCTTCATCTATCCTGATAGTCTGTACAGCCTCAACAACAATTGTTACACGATCCCTGTTATCCAGGGCTTTGCCGTCAACTCTTATATCATAGGTGCCGGCTGGAACATTTGAATCGGAAAAGACAGCAACACCATCAGATGCATGGGATGTACGTGTGAACATCACAAACATCTTGACCGTGAAATTAAGATCCTCAACACCTATTCCCTTTACTGTATATCTATTGGAACCTTCGGGAATCTTTACCCTGTCAAATTCATAAAAATACCTGCCTTCATTTACAGACAACTCCTTCTCAAATGAAACAAGGATATCTATTTCAGAATCAGGCGTACCCTTCCCATAGATTTCCATAACATCCCCAATACTTGGATCCGGAGGTTTTATGGTAAGTTCTGTAACCGATCCTTCATTCTCATCTGCAGTGTTTTTCTTATTATCAGGACCAAATAGCCTGCTAATAGTGCTTAGCACTTTCTGATATCCATATGTACCTATTCCAGATCTCAATCATACCACCCCTATTTTAAAATATCTCAAGCTTCTTACCTATATTTTTCTGCAAAGCCTTAATATAAACATGGTTTGCAGTTGCAACATCCTGTATTGCCAGTCCTGTGGAATCAAATATAGTGATCTCTTCATCGCTCTGTCTTCCCTGGCATACTCCGCTAATAACCTGCCCCAGTTCACAGTAAATATCATCCACCTTCATAAATCCTTCTGATATCGCCACATTTACCTCACCTGAATGGGATGCCTGGGGAACATCATCAACTATGACCTTCGAATGCAGAAGCAGTTCATGATCAAGTTCCTGTTTGCCCTTTGCATCAGCACCGACGGCATTGATATGGGTACCGGGCTTTATCCATTCCCTGCGAACCAGAGGTTTTCTAACAGGGGTGGTAGTTACCAGTATATCGCAATCACATACTTTCTCAATATCCATGGTAAGGGTAAATTCACAATCCAGCTGTGACTTAATATCTCTTTCAAACATTTCACTTTCTTCCATATCTGCAGATGTTACCTTTACATGCTTTATATCAAACATCTGGGAAAGAGCCAGAAGCTGGGTATGGGCCTGGTGTCCTGCACCTATCATACCAATTACATGAGAATCTTTTCTTGCCAGGTATTTTGCTGCAATGCCCCCTGCAGCACCTGTCCGGACATCAGTAAGATAGGAAGCTTCCATCATTGCAAGAGGTGCACCGGTACTTGTAGAATTCAGCAGTACAACTGCCATGACCGTAGGAAGTCCAACCCTCTGATTACCTGGATGTACATTTACAACCTTAACTCCACAGATATCCTGATTCTCTATAAAAGCAGGCATTGTACGAAGGTCACCATTGTGCTCATGCATGTAAAGATATGATTTTACCGGCATCTGAACATTTCCCAGACCATGTTGAAGAAACGCATCCTCATTCACTTCAATTGCCGATGACATATCCAGAATTTTTTTTACATCTTTTTGATTCAAAAACAGAATATCCATGAAAATTACACCCATAAAAGGAATTAACTGCGATGTGTATAAATGTTACTACAGACAATTCCGATAACAGAATCATGAAAAATGAAAATGAGAATAATATCCTGATCAATGCTGCAGATGATATAAGGTACCTGCTAAAAAGAGGTTACCCAAAGCCAGGTGCACTTCGATTTGTGTGCAATCACTACCGCCTGGATAGTGAATACAGAAATATTTTAGGCAGGGTAACAGTATCTCCTGATATTGCACAGGATCGTATGAAAAAAAGAACAGAGTGCTGTAAGCTTGCAGGAAAAAAAGTTGCAGTTGATGGATACAATCTCCTGATAACAGTTGACAGCATGCTAACAGG
>SKZM01000186.1 GCA_007127385.1 Methanosalsum sp. | reverse complement strand
GGTCATTTAAATGGATTTTATCAGATATTTTCATATCTTCTTCAGCCATCAGGACCCATGTTGGTTCCAATGTACGCACATGAGTCTCAACTGATAGATAATCCTTTGATATACTTTCAATTTTTACCTTTAGGTCCCCGTCAATTACAATATAATTGTTTAGCTCAGTATCAACAACATAGGCCTGTTTAAAAATATCGTTTTTGTAATGAAGCAGGATTGAAGAGGATGAATCATCATCAATACTATGAACCCGTATAGTGTGCTCCTCAATTTTCACTTTTTCATTGATATCTATATCAAAATTTCCATAATAAGCCCACATCTCCTCATACTTATGGTCTTTAGCCATCCCAGGTGATATAACACCGGCCACTATAATGATGAACAAAAATAAGATTAAACCATATTTAAGATGCATCAGGAGAATTAATGTATACAAAGGTTTTAAATGTTATCATTAAAATGAGTTGTACATTCGTACACCCTGCTTTATATTTGCAACGTCTCTGTCGATGATTGTAAGCATATTTTTATCGATATTCAATCCTGCCAGCCTTTCAATGAACCATATTGATTTTACATGATCATCCGGTGAAAGTTTCCAGGTCACTCCATCTGCAAAATAATTAATTCCGTCTGCATATCTTAAAAGTTCAAGGCGAACTTCCTCACTTATCCAGTCCAGTTCAACATAATAGGATAATATGTCTGGAATATTGTTCTTCCCCACAATTTCCAGCAAAAACTCAAGCCACTCCATGCACAATTTGATGTTTACAGAGTTTTTCTCGATATGACTTAAATATACATTCTGATCCATTGATGCTGAACCTGAAGATAAGCTTCTTGCCCGTATTTTTTTTATTTCGGTTTCAAAATATCTGGTTAGCTGTCCCATTTCCTGATAAACTGTGGCTATATCATCCTCAACATGGGACCTGAGTTGTTCATTCGAACTATGGACTTCAGATAGGTCATTCAGTATTGTAGATATACTGGTTCCGATTGCTTCCAGGGACTCATTTACATTTTCCTGACTGGTCTCCAGGTTATGAACAATTGATTCAATCCCGTCAAGTTGATCTATCTTAGATACTTTTTCATTCAGCAGTTCATAATTAGATTTGTTCTCCAGTTCTATATTATGCACTATTCCCTTTAGCTCATTATATGAATTAATATAATCAACCAGTTCCTGTTTCATATTCAAAATATTTTGCTGTGTGTTTTTATTATCCATAGAAAATGATTCTGCCATTTTCATCAGGTTTCTCAGCTGATTTTCAAGTTCTCCGGTTCTGTTATTAGCAGTCTCAACTTCACTGGCAACTGTTGAGATCAGATCTTCCTGGAAGGACTGAATATTATCAGGTAAAGCCTCAAAGGATGATATGGATGAAGACAGGGCCTGTATCTTCTGTTTAATTTCATCAAGCTCTTTTCTTGAATTTTCATCCAGAGCTGACTTATCCTCAGAAGCAACGGGCTTCTCAGGCCTGGAAAAGGTATCATGATCGCAAGATTTTATTGATGTATCAGATTCTGAAGCATAATCTGATTTTACATCTTCGGTAGCAACATCAGGTGTTAATTCCTTAGCTCCCCGGATAAAAGCCTGGATTTCAGCATCTGAAATCGATTCTTTTGGAATATTGTACACACTTCTTATATCATCCAAAGAAGCATCAAGAAGGCTACTTTTGGATCCCTTCCCATTTTTATCAGGTGTCGGCCTATAGGGATCTTCACTTTCAGCCACATTATTAACCTGTTTATTCTGATTGAATGGGTTGCTGAAAGCATCAGGTTCATCATCAAATGTAAATTCAGACAGATCGCTATCCTGCTTATCCCCGGCCTTACCAGTTGAAGCCAGGTTCAGACTTATTTCATCCATTCTTTCAATAAGATTACCTCTGCCTTTTATGCTTTTAACGATCTTTTTCAAAAATGAACCTATTTTTTCGGTTGAACCGCTATTTACTTCTTTTTGCCTACTGTCTGGTTGAAAGAATCCATCTTCATTGAATTCGGGTTTATTTGAATTAAAACCAGCCGAAAAATGATCCCCTGGAAACAGGTCAGATGATGTTGGAGAAGGTTTTCTATTAGTACTATTATTAGCTTCAGATTGATCCTGACCCGGTTCATTTCCAGATGGAGTGATAGCTTCACTAAATGCTTTGTCAGTTTGATCAACAGGATCATCAGATGATTTTTCCGGATTGATACTTCCAGAAGCCGGAACTTTATAAGCAGGAATCTCATTATCATACTTTTGATTCTCGGCCAGAGAATCATTGGCCTCATCTGAAATTTTACTTTGCTGTTTGGATATATCATCAAATGGTTTCGGATCCTGTTTAAGAGAATCCATAGCCAGAATATCATTAATCTCTCCATTTCGGCCAGAATCCGGCTTTAATTCATCATCTGACTCATATAGAGAATAATTGTAATTGAGATTTTGTATTTTTTCATGATTTTTCATTAATCTTTCTTTGATCTTTGAAATGGTTTCATTAGGATCAACGTTATCAGTTGCTTTATTTTCAGCGGATAGAGCCGGATTCTCAGATAAACCCTCAGAATTAGAATTTTTATTGATCATCAAAGAACTATTTTCAGCAGCAACATGAGAAATATCCTTAATAGGATCTTCTGGTCCTGAGTTACCAGTCCATGGTACTGTTTCAGGATCAATCTCCGGGAACTTATCTTTGTCTGATTCAGAAATCATAGCACATTCTGGATCAGACTTTATATATTCAAAGTGCTGAGATTCATTTTCCCGAACTCTTTTCTCCAGAATATCAGGTTCTACCTCCTCATTAATCTGAGAAAGGTCAGGTATATCATCTAAAAATGGTGGAGATGGCAATTCCACATCTCTATCAACAGGATTATCGACTATATTGGATCCAAACTCCAGTGGTGCTTCCTCTAATGGTATATCATCAAATGCATCTGTTAGTGAAATAGCTTTATCTTCACTTTGATCCTTATTCTCCCAGGGAAATCCTTCATCTGGATTTTGATCATTATTTTCGTATGGACCT
>SKZM01000233.1 GCA_007127385.1 Methanosalsum sp. | reverse complement strand
TCCAGTACTGCTCAGGTAACCTTCCCTGTACCATTTAAGGTACCTTTCAAGCTGATCCTTCGGATCAAATCCCTTTTTTTCAATAAGGCTTTCTGCAAGACATAGTGCCTGGGAAGTATCATCTGTCCATTCCCCCGGATTCAGGTTAAATGGTCCACCACCCCTCATATCAGTGATCGGATCAAAGTTGCCGGATGATTTTGATTCAACTGGTGCACCAAGAGCATCACCTGTAGCAAGTCCCAGCAGGGAACCAAGATATCTTGCTTCCATCTTCATAGTATCATCTGTATTCAGGATTTGGATGATCGAATCTGCATCCTGCATCCCACTTAGATCTCTGGTTTCCATGTGCAGGAATACCTCCCTGATCCTTCAGAATCCGGGCCATATGCATAAGGTTCCATGACATAAAGGTTGTGTTCCGATTCGTAAAATCATTATCCGGACCACCTGAACCTTCATCCAGATAGGACGGACCCGGGCCAATCTCACCAATCCAGGCAGCATCTGACTGCGGTGGAATCACATATCCCAGATGCTGCAGAGAATACAGAATGTTCATTGCACAGTGTTTTGCACCATCCTCATTACCAGTAATAATAGTTCCTCCGGCCCTACCATAGTAAATGTACTGACCATTTTCATTCAATTCACCTGATGAGGAATACAGTCTCTCCACAACTTTGGTACAGACAGAAGATTTATCCCCAAGCCAGATTGGTGTTCCCATGATCAGAATATCAGCATCCATTACCTTTTTGAAAATCTGTGGCCATTCATCAACTTCCCACCCATGTTCTTTCATATCGGGATAAACCCCCGGAGCAATCTGATAATCAACCGGTCTTAATATCTCAACCTGGACTCCGTTTTTCTCCATAATTGCCTTTGATTTATTCAGAAGACCTTCAGTATGTGACATTTCAGGTGATCTTTTCAGAGTACAGTTCAGAAAGAGGGCCTTCAGGTCATTGAATTTCATTTTCATACCACTCCTTTATTTGGATGATGACGCCTGGAAGGCAATTTCCTCATAGGGCTGGATAACTACAAAACCCTCGCCTCTGAATTTCATCTGGATCGTTTCACCACTTGCTCGTCCAAGAAGTGTTTTCATAGAGATGTCGGTTTTCAGCTCCGGCATCAGATTACCAGACCATGCAACTGTTGCAGTGGGGTCTGTGAATACAGATTGATTTTCAGTAACTCTTAGAGTAAGAGGGTCATAATGCGTTGTAATGGCAACCATGCCCGTACCTTCAAGCCTTACATTAAAAAGGCCGCCTGAGACCATACCAGTAACTTTTTTCATGAGCTTGATGTCCCAATCAAGAGTATTATCAAATGCAAGCAGATCATTACCATTGACAACAATCGACTGGTCCTCAAGATTTATCACCGAAACTTTCTTACCCATATCTGCCAGATAGAGTTTTCCTTTGCCCTCAGCCCTGGTAAGGGTCATTCCTTCGCCTGTCAATGTCTTTTTCACCAGTTTGCCAAGTCCGTGCTCTAAAACACCTTCCCGGGAAAATCTGATGTTTCCAAAATATGCAACCATTGACCCCATTTTAGTCCATACACTGCCATCAAGGTTTATCTCAAGGAATCTCTCCCTTTCAAGCCGGACCCCTTCATCTCCATCTCCGGATTTTCCAGTAACGTTTACAAATTCTTCTATTGAATATTTTGTCACAGTATAACCTCTATATAAGTATATTTTAGTTCCTGGTTAAATCTCTTTTTAAGGAAACAGTAATATCAGTACTACTGGTGGTAACATCACCGTAATATCAGTTTTACTGGTCCCATATGGAACCAGCAATACCAATTCTTTCGGAAAAAAAAGATTCCAGAGTCGATTTTGTTAACTATGAGGAAGAAACATAGTTAACTGCCAGCTCAGATAGCATATACATAAACGAGCTGAACTGATATAACGGTGATTTTTTGAATAACATATATTATCTAATAACGTAACATGTCTGCCTTATATTCAGCATATGCATATTTTGCCGGCAATACCCCAATCAGTTCATAACTTATTTACGGATTGTGAAAATAACAGTCTCAACTATAATCAATATAATAATAAATTTATACAAAAAGAACAGGAACTGTCCTGAAATGAATTGCTGGTTGAAATAATATAGCTGGAGTTATAAAATGAACATAATCCCGTTACTTGTTTTTTTCAGCTTTATATTCTACATATATTTCAGCATACACACTCTGAAACTGGACCCGAAAAGCAGGCTCAATCAGATATTTTCGATCATGTGTATAATCATGGGAATCTGGGCCTTTGGTTACACATTCATGATCCCTGCACCAACGGTTGAAACTGCTATGTTCTGGAGAAAGGTATCAGCTATCGGATGGTGTATCATATACAGTTTGATACTGCATTTTTCACTGGTATTGACTGGAAGAGAAAATATATTGAAGAAATGGTGGACCTACCTGATAATGTATTTTCCTGGAGTTTTTTTTGCTTACTACTATATATCAGAAAGAGGAATGTCGATCCAGAATTTTGTAGAGACTGATCTTGGCTGGACATACCTGTATTCAATCAATATGGGAATTCTTGACTGGACATTTCATCTCTACTATACAATATATGTACTTGCAGCAATCATTCTTATCTGGCAGTGGAGTGGAGTAGCTGAGTTCATACGCGAGAAAAAGCAGGCATATACTATTGTTTCAACTTTTGCCATCGTATTTTTATTTGGGGCTATCACTGACAACATACTTCCCATATTAGGCGAAGCTGTTATTCCTCCGATTGCAATAGTTTTTACCCTTATCCCTGCATACGCACTCCATTACTCGATCAAGAGATACAGATTCCTTGCAATGTCCCCGAAGAATACGATCAATGATATACTTGAAAATATGTCAGACGGTCTTCTGTTACTGGATGAAAATGGAAAAATAACAATGGCAAACCCAAGAGCACTGGATATGTTAGGTTACAGTAAAATGGAGATCATAAGCAGACCCATTGAATCCATTCTTGCAGACGCGAATGCATCATTTATCTATTCAATTAAG
>SKZM01000129.1 GCA_007127385.1 Methanosalsum sp. | reverse complement strand
TAGGGGTACTGATGACCCATGGCGGATGTTGTATCTCCTCCGGTCTCAGGAGCTAGCTTATTGAATATTTCAATATCTTTGCTTGTAAACTTTCTTCCCATACAATCTATTTCTGATGTTAAGATGTTTATATCTTATGTTCCTGGCACTCAATCAGATATATTTTAAAAACTTCCAGGAATCAAATAATAGATCCCAGAATAATAGGGATGGTAATTATTTCAGCAATCTTCCATGAGCGTCAATTACTCCCTGGCTAATACGTGTTGAAGATATAGGAAGACCGTCCCAGGCCATTACATAGTCGATTCTGCTGATCTCAATTGGCTGATAACCCGAATCCACTCTCAACTCATTTATTTTCAAAGCTGTATCATAAGTTTCGGGTGATACCACAATGTAGTCGTAATCCTCCTTTAGGGTGAGGCCATAGGGATCATGCAGCTCATATATGTGATAATCGGTATCCGAGAGTGATGAATCATTGATATAGCTGATCAGTGAATTTTTACGGGTATTGTAGTCGCTTACCCTGCGATCAGGCCTTTGGGCCATTCTATCGGATGTTATCCCTATATGGACCTCGCCTCCGGATGCAAGTTCAAAGGCTTTATTGATGAGCTGTTTGTGTCCATCGTGAAGGTATTCAAATGTCCCGCCTACTGCTACTTTAGCCATTGATTTGAGAAGGTGCTGCTATGAAATAAGTTTTTGGATTAATCGATTGATCCTTCACTGTTGAGAAATTACTTTCACTGTCCTAAGATTATGTATATATAGATGGAATAAGTTATCAGGCTTTGTATAAATAGTGCACCGGATATAAGCATGTGCACCAAATGGAGTTATAACGTATGTCTGAAATATCTTTAGAAGATCTGGATCATGTTGGACCAGCAACAGCTCAAAAGCTCATAGATGCTGGTTTTAACACAATTGAAGCAATAGCTGTTGCATCACCTGCTGAAATAGCTACCAGTGCGGATATTGGAGAGTCAACCGCTGCAAAGATTATCAACGCAGCAAGAAAATCAGCTGATATCGGGGGATTTGAAACAGGAGATATGGTACTGGATAGAAGAAAACTTGTTGGTAAACTTACAACTGGGTGCACCGAGTTCAATGAAATGCTTGGTGGTGGCGTTGAAACCCAGTCAATTACTGAACTTTATGGGGAATTTGGTTCTGGAAAAACACAGGTTGCCCATCAACTGGCTGTCAATGTTCAGCTTCCAAAGGAGAAAGGAGGTCTGAACGGCTCTGTAATAATGATAGATACTGAGAATACATTCAGGCCGGAAAGGATTGCCCAGATGGTAGATGGTCTTTCCCAGAAACACGGGGAAGATTATGATCCTGAAGAGTTCCTGAAACACATCCATGTAGCACGTGCCTACAATTCCAATCATCAAATATTGCTTTCAGATTCTGCATCAGAGCTTGCCAATGAACTTAAGAATACAGAAAGACCTGTAAGACTTTTCATAGTTGATTCTTTAACAGCACATTTCAGGGCAGAGTATGTGGGCAGGGGAACACTGGCAGATAGGCAGCAGAAACTGAACAAGCATCTGCATGATCTTCAGCGCCTTGGTGACCTATTCAATGCTGCTGTGATAGTTACCAATCAGGTCATGTCAAAACCGGATGCATTTTTCGGGGATCCAACCAAGCCTATTGGAGGTCATATTCTGGGACACACCGCAACTTTCAGGCTGTATCTGAGAAAATCAAAAGGCGATAAAAGAATTGTAAGACTTGTAGATTCTCCAAACCTTCCAGATGGTGAATCCATAATCGCTGTAACAACTGAGGGATTACAGGATCCATGAAAGAATAACTGAAAGAAAATCATATATTTTATGCCTGTAATTGATATTTATGGTTTTCAAAGCTATTGTAGTGGATATTGATGGGACGATCACCTATCCCGATCGAAGACTTGATTTTACAACAGCCGAAAAACTTCGTTCATTGAAGGTACCTGTTGTTCTTGCAACCGGAAACATACTGTGTTATGCCCGTGCGGCCTCCAAGCTTATAGGACTCAGTGGAGCTACAATTGCAGAGAATGGCGGTATTTTTTCCACAGCATACGACAGTAAACCACATACTGTTAAAGGGACATTGGAAGAATGTGAAAGGGCAGTGAAATACCTTTCAAATTTCTTCGATATAACCCGACTTGATGCTGAGTACAGAAAGACTGAAGTCGCTCTTAGAAGGGATTTTGATGCATCAGAGGCCCGCAGGATCCTCAGTAAGGAAAGTTTTGAAGTGGAGATCATTGATACCAATTATGCAATTCATGTGAAAAACAGCCGAGTGGATAAGGGTACTGGTCTGGTTGAGCTGGCCCAGTTACTGGGATTTGCTCCTGGGGATTTTATTGCAATCGGTGACTCTGAAAATGACAGAGAAATGCTACAGGTATCAGGATTTGGAATTGCAGTATCCAATGCAGATGTTGATACTAAGAACAGTGCGGATCTGGTGACTTCCAGGGCCTATGGAGAAGGTACATCTGAAGCAATAGATTACTTGTTATCTGAAAAAATGGTATAAGTTTTAAAATGAGGTCAGAAATTTCTGACCTTAAACTCTTTTTGGTTCAGATATCCGCTGTTTCCTTCTGGGGGCCTTTGGTACCCTTTGCAATAGCCTTGTCGATTACTATATAATCTTTGATGGCGCGAACTGATTCAAAGGGCAGTATAATATATTCTCCTTCCTGTTTGTATTTTGATGTGTCAAGTGCCATATCTGGTTTGACAATGAGACTTATAAGATTGCTTGTTTTTATATCCATCACAATATTGAACAGGATTCCTACTTCGCTTCCATCAGTTGCCATAACCTGTTTGTTGGACAGGTTTTTTGCAAAAACTTTTGACATTTATGATCTCCCTCAAATTCCTTAATTGTGAATTATTTATCTATATCCTATATATGAAGTTGGCTCTTCAGGTACTGCTCCGCCTTTAAATTGGTTTTCTATCTTTTGATAGTATTCAATCAGGCTCTCTGAGATCGTTGGTCTGACCTTTTTAAGAGCTTCTCTGAAGTATTTCATACTTATTTTC
>SKZM01000148.1 GCA_007127385.1 Methanosalsum sp. | reverse complement strand
TTCTGCAGAATACCTCTAATCGATGAGGATTCAACATTCCGGGAGCCTGGTGCAACCACTATCAGCTTCTGAACAGGCTCGTATATCTTAATCTGCCTGCCTTTCTGACTCCATTTCGTTTCCTTTACTCTTATTAAATCAGTTTCAATCAGAGTATCAAGATTGTATTTGACCGTTGTCAGGGGCAGGTCCAGATCATTGGCAATTGAAGTTGCAGACATTGCTTTTTCTGCAAGCAGTTCCAGTATTTTCAGTGCCTTATCATTGGAAAGGGCCTGAGCTATTCTTTTGGAACTATCCCCAAGAGGCAGGACAATAACTTTATCCAGGTTCTGGGGTGCACGGGCATCATCATTATCCATAACAACAGATAATATGGATCTGTAGTTGATAACATTTCTGTATATTTCAATTTGATCTGAACCTTTGCTGCTTATATGCTCCAGAAACAAAAAATCATACAAATTCAGCCCTTAAATTTAAATATGAGATAATACAATGTAATGTAAATTTTTGGGGCTTAATTATGATCGAAAAAAAGCAAATCCTGGATATACTGCAAAGTTATGATCAGAATAAAATTTCCATTGCGACTGTCTGTTCACATTCCAGTCTTCAGATATTCGATGGTGCCAGAAAAGAGGGATTCAGAACTATCGGGATTTGTGTAGGAGAGCCTCCCAGATTCTATGATGCGTTCCCAAAGGCAAAACCTGATGAATATATTATAGTTGATAGTTACCAGCAGATACCGGACATTGCAGATAAGCTCAGAGAAAAGAATGCAATTATTGTACCTCATGGTTCATTTGTTGAGTATATGGGAAGCGATAAGTTTACCGATCTTGCAGTGCCTACATTCGGCAACCGGAACGTCCTCAACTGGGAATCTGACAGGGATAAGGAACGAGAATGGCTTGAAGGTGCAGGCATCCATATGCCTCGAAAGATCGAGGATCCAAAGGACATCAATGGGCCTGTAATGGTCAAGTATCATGGTGCAAGGGGTGGACGTGGATTCTTTGTTGCAAAGAGTTATGAAGAATTTGAAAGATACATAGAACCCCATCAGAAATATACAATACAGGAATTTATTATAGGTACACGGTACTATCTCCACTATTTCTACTCTCCTCTCAGAAATGAAGGGTATTCTCTGAGTGAAGGAACACTTGAGATGCTGAGCATGGATCGCAGGGTAGAATCCAATGCAGATGAGATATTCAGGCTGGGTTCTCCAAAAGAGCTAACTGAGGCTGGCATACAGCCAACGTATGTTGTAACAGGCAATGTGCCGCTTATTGCAAGAGAATCAATGCTTCCACTGGTATTCAACATAGGTGAAAAGGTGGTTGAGCAATCCATCAAAATGTTTGGAGGTATGATCGGACCTTTCTGCCTTGAAACCGTTTTTACAGACAAGCTTGAGATAAAGGTGTTCGAGATTTCTGCACGTATTGTTGCAGGTACAAATATCTACATGTCAGGCTCCCCCTATTCGGACCTGATTGAAGAAAATCTTTCAACCGGCAGGAGAATTGCCCAGGAAATAAAACTGGGCCAGAGACTTAACCAGCTGGACAGGATCATATCCTGAAAATTAGCGGATTTCATACATAACCCACGTCATCAGCCGGTAATGGTCGGATACATCATGGATGTTGACATATCAACTATCAGAGAATCACAGTATGATGTTATTGTGATCGGTGCAGGACCTGCAGGAATGTTTGCTGCAAATGAGATCTCATCCAGTGGTATGAACGTCCTGGTTGTGGATATGGGAGAAAATATCGATAAAAGGGAATGCCCAATTGACTCAATCCAGCACTGTACCCACTGCACACCCTGCGATATCATGTGTGGTGTTGGAGGCGCAGGCACCTATTCTGACGGAACACTTAACCTGCGACCAGATATTGGGGGTAACCTTACAGAGTATACAGGAGATCACAAAATCTCCTGGGATCTGGTAGGATATGTGGACCGGATTTTTCTTGAATGCGGTGCTACTGAAAAGCTCTATTCTCCAACCGACAGCGATATAGAGGACCTTAAAAGAAGAGCGGCATCTGTGGGTGCAAGATTCATTGAAATCAGACAACGCCATATAGGTTCAGATAATGCTCCTGAAGTTATTGCCAGATTCAAGAAGAGACTTGATGAGCAGGGAATTGATTTTCTTTTAAATACAAGGGTTGATGACCTTATAGTAGAGAACGGGATATGCAAAGGAATTGTTCTGTCAGGAGGGGATTGTATCAATGCAAAATATACTCTCCTGGCACCAGGAAGGATCGGTGGTGACTGGGTTAACCAGCTGGTTGACAGACATTCCATAAAAGCCAGGTATGCAGGGATCGACATTGGAGTCAGGGTGGAAGTTCCTGCAATTATCATGGACCCTGTTACAAAAATTAACAGAGATCCGAAATTCCATATCCAGACCAGAAAATATGATGATTTTGTAAGAACTTTCTGTACAAACGACCATGGTTTTGTTGTAAAGGAAGAGTATGAAGGATTTATCGCTACAAACGGCCATTCACTGCACAGCAGGAGGTCTGAAAATACAAACTTTGCCTTCCTGGTTCATGTGGAACTGACAGAACCAATCGAAAATACGATAAGATATGCCCGTTCTGTTGCAAAGCTTGCAACAACCATTGGAGGTGGTAAACCGGTACTCCAGCGAATGGGAGACCTGAGGAGGGGTCGAAGGTCAACCTACAGCAGACTTGAAAGAAATTCTGTGATCAATACACTAAAGGAGGTTACACCTGGAGATATTTCCATGGCAATGCCTCACAGAATAGTGATGGACATAATTGAAGGCCTGGAAATTCTGGATAAGATCATCCCGGGTGTTGCCTCAGACTCCTCTCTCCTCTATGCCCCTGAGGTCAAATTCTATTCAATGAAGATACATGTAGACAGGAATATGCAAACAGATATCAGAAACCTTTTTGCGGCAGGTGATGGTGCAGGTCTTTCAAGAGATATTGTCAATGCCGCAGCAACAGGAGTGTTTGCAGGCCGTGGTATTCTAAATATTGAAAACAGATAAGTTCATTTACTATCCATCCATTCCTCATAGATCATTATTGAAAGAGCCGCGGAGATAAGTATCAGCAGGGCAAAGACCATAAAAGATAACTCAGGACCATAGACCTCCAGCAATATTCCACCGGCCACCGGGCCAAATGCCGCACCCATCCAGCGTATCATATTAAATGTACCCATAGAAGTACCAAGAATATGAGTATTCTCCTTAACCACATGATCCACCAGGATGGTTGATGTAAGGGTAACAACCGGACCAAAACACAGCCCAACCAGTGCAAAACTGACTGCCATGGCAGGTGCATTTACAGGCAACCATGAAAATATCAGAAGTGCCAGACCTGCAATGGTAGTTACCACTATAAGTGGACGTCTTCTCCCCACTATATCCGAGCATTTACCACATACTGAAGCACCTGCTGAACTTACAATGGCAAACGGAATGAATATCAGACCTGTTACAGCCACCGATATCCCTGCATCCTGGGCATAGAACGGAAGCACGTATGATGATCCGATTGATGCCATATTGCACATCATGGCAATCATGGTTACCAGTACTACACTCTTAATCCTGAAAACATCAAATGACAGATAGATCATATCCCTGTAGCAGTAACCGCCTTCAGCACAGTATCCGGTCTCCCTGAGTAAAAAAAAGGATATTGCCACCAGTAATGCCAGTGCAGAAAACCAGATAAATACAAACCTCCATCCATACATGTCCCCCAGAAGCCCGCCCATGGAATATCCCAGAACAGTTCCAAAACCCGTTGCAATTGCCAGGATCCCCATGGCACGTCCCCTCTCCCGCAATCTGTAAAGATCCCCAACCATGGTAAAGGAAGTGGTAAAAAATATAGCAGCTCCTATACCAGATATAGCTCTGGCTGCCAGCAGGGATACAAATGTGGAGGAAATACCCAGCATGAATAAACCTGCTGTAAATATCAGCATTCCGGAAATGATCATGGGTCTTCTTCCAAACCTATCGGAAAGCAGGCCAAATGGGATCTGGAACAGTGCCATGCATATCATGAATACGCCAGCTACCCATCCCAGTTCTGAGCGTGAGATTGCCAGCTCATCTGAGATCATTGGCAGAAGCGGGATCAGAGACAGCAGTGCCAGAAATATGCAGAACGTGCCCGTTGACAGTAGAAATATCTGCCTTTCACGGTCTATGGAAGTAGTTCTTGCATCGGACATCATTATTTTTCCATGAGTGGTATGTTGATCTTAAGCAGGATTAATAAACAAATATAAACACATATATATGTACCGAGCAGTTCAGATACCATGTCAACTGTTACAAATTATTTTGACCATGGCGTTTCCAGGCATCAGTATGTCCTGGGAAGAGACAGTCAGAGCACAACAGGTATACTCCAGATTGGTAGATACCTGGCAATTGACAGATCATCAGGTGCCAGAGTAGCTCTGGATGCTCTGAGACCCCATGCAGTACTCATATGTGGCAAGAGAGGATACGGCAAGTCATATACAATGGGAATTCTAATTGAGGAGATTGAGCAGCTGCCAGAAAGCATAAGGCAGAATATTGCATCTGTTGTTATAGATACAATGGGTATATTCTGGACCCTGGGAAAGAAAAATACATCTCAGGATCAAATTTTGTCCGACTGGGGCCTCGAACCTGATAAATTCGATGTCACGGTATTTGTTCCACAGGAAAAGGTGGGGGAATACAGACAGAGAAACATAGATGTAGCTTCTTTCTCTATCCGCATCTCACATATGGATGGTTACCAGTGGTGCAAATTGTTCGGTATAGGTGAAACATCACCTGCGGGAACTCTTCTAATAAGAGTGGTACACGATCTTCAAAAGAGTCAACATGACTTCTCAATCGAAGAGATAATAGAAAAGGTCCACCAGGATAACCGCTGTAGCAGTAATGCCAGAGATGCTGCAGAGAATTATATGATCAGTGCAATTTCATGGGGCATTTTCACCAGGAAAGGAACAGATATATCTGAACTGGTAAAAAGTGCAGGAATCTCTGTAATTGATGTGAGCACAGTGAAAAATAACAGTGCAAGAGCTGCAATTGTCAGGATAATAGGCCTGGAGATATATCAGAGAAGACTGGATGCAAGGAGGATGCATGAAAAAAGGATGATGAATGAGATTACAGAGGATATATCAGGGATTCCCATGGTCTGGATGTTCATAGATGAAGCACACCTGTTTATACCCGCCGATAGCAGAACCCTTGCTTCCGATGTTCTTATAAATGAGTGGCTGCGTCAGGGTCGCCAACCCGGACTTTCCATTGTTTTTGCAACTCAGCGACCATCTGCAATTGATCCGGATGTAATCTCACAATCGGATATCGTAATCTGCCACAGACTGACTGCAGGTGATGATATAAAGGCACTGGAATCCACAAGGCCAACCCATATGAAGGAAAGTTTCAGCGATTCAATAAAAAAACTTGGACAGAGCCGGGGAGTTGGATTGATTGTGGATGATACCTCTGAGACAACACATGTGATCAGGATGCGGCCCCGCCTTAGCTGGCATGGGGGAGACGAGCCACTTGCCCTGCCTCTGGACAAAGCAAGAACAGGAGATTGGTGATATGATACAGAACATGAAGATAACTGCCGATAAAATACTTAAGACCTGTATGAATGCACAGCCCGATGAATCACTTCTGATCATTACGGACACAGATACCGATGAGAGAATTTCAAAAGCACTTTTTTCCAGTGCTTCTGAGATCGGGTGTGAAGTGCTTCTCATGAAAATGAATCCCAGAAAGTATGACGGACAGGAGCCACCTGGCCCGGTTGCCTGCGCCATGGAAAATTGTGACATTGTAATAGCCCCTACTTCCAGGTCTCTCACACATACAGATGCTCGCATTCGCTCCTGCAGAAAAGGAGCAAGAATTGCAACAATGCCGGGAATTACTGCTGATATGATGGCCTCAGGTGGTCTTACAGCCAATTATCAGCAGATCAGTGACTCTGCAAAAAATCTGTACAGTAAACTGGAAAAGGCGGTAACTGTCAGAGTAACATCAGATCTTGGAACAGATATTGAGTTCAATGTTGAGGGATGTACCTGGATGATCGATAACGGAATCTGCCATAAACCAGGTTCTATGACAAATCTGCCTGCCGGAGAAGTATATGTAGCACCTGCAGATGCAGAAGGTGTGGTCGTGATAGATGGGGCAATGGGCGGGATTGGAATACTGGATGATCCAATAACAATCCGGGTTGAAGGGCGCAGGGCTGTTGCTATCACAGGAAAGGCAGGTGATAAACTGTGTACTCTTGTGGATTCTGTCGGACCTTCTGCACGCAATATTGCAGAACTTGGTATTGGAATAAATCCAGCTGCAATTCTCAGAGGGATTGTTCTTGAAGATGAAAAGGTTGCAGGCACAGTACATATTGCACTGGGTAATAATGCCACGTTCGGAGGAAGTGTGAATGTTGAACTGCACCTTGATGGCATCATACGCAGGCCTGTTGTGTATTCAGATGATACAAATCTGAAGGTGCATGAGCTGGCTGGAGAAAAATATATTGAATGATCGCATTTATAAAGGATGATACAGAAGTATACTCACTTTTATTCAGACAATCGTAAATAGTTTAAAATCTCTGGTGATATCAATGAAAGGCAGAGCATGGAAATTTGGAAATGACATCGATACCGATGCTATCATTCCGGGAAGATACCTGATACTCAACACCTCCGAAGATCTTGCAAAACACGCTTTTGAAGGAGTTCGGCCTGAGTTTGCAAAAGAAGTAAAAAAGGGAGATATAGTTGTTGCGGAAAGTAACTTTGGATGTGGTTCATCCAGAGAACATGCACCTCTTGCACTAAAAGGCACAGAAGTTTCATGTGTCATTGCAAAATCCTTTGCACGTATATTTTTCAGAAACGCGATCAATATAGGAGTTCCTCTTCTGGAATGTCCAGATACACATCTGATAGAGGACAAAGATATGATAGAAGTAGATATCTCAACAGGTATAATTAAAAATCATACAAAAAATGAACAGTACCAGGCAACCCCACTTCCGGACTTTGTCAGAGAGATTGTTGACGCAGGCGGCCTCATAGAGTATACTAGAAAACTAATTGCATGAATTGACTTACATACATAACCATAACTACAACAGGAGATAATACATGACAAATTATAAAATTCCAGTAATACCTGGTGACGGAATCGGACCTGATATCGTTGCTGAGGGTATGAAAGTTATAGATGCTGCAGGAGAAAAATACGGATTCGATGTTGAGTGGATAAATTATCCCCATGGAGCCGACCATTATCTGGAAACCGGAGAGCTGATTTCTGAAGACACACTCCGGGAGCTTGGCGCATATCCTGCAATCTATCTTGGATCCATTGGAGATCCCAGGGTTGCACCTGGTGTTCTTGAGAAGGGGATATTGCTTGCTGCAAGGTTCTATTTTGACCAGTACATCAACCTCAGGCCGATAAAGCTTCTGGAAGGTGTATGGACACCCCTTAAGGATAAGACCCCTGAAGATATCGACTTTGTAGTTGTCAGAGAGAATACAGAAGATATGTATATTGGAATCGGGGGCAGGGCAGCCAGGGGTGCCAGTCAGAAACTGCTGGAAGTTAAGAGAAACCTTTATTCAGCAAAGTTTGATCTGGACATAGATACTGACAGTGAGGAAATTGCCTATCAGATAGGCATGATATCAAAGGAAGGTACCCGGAGGGTAATGAAATATGCCTTCGATCTTGCACAGAAACGCTCTGGACATCTGTCTTCTGTAGACAAGGCAAACGTACTCTCCGATATATACGGATTCTGGAGAGAAGAATTTGAGTCCATGGCAGTCAATTACCCTGATGTGGAAACAGATTTCAATTATGTTGATGCCATTACCATGTGGTTTGTCAAAAATCCGGAATGGTTTGATGTGGTCGTCACACCCAATATGTTCGGTGACATAGTCACTGATCTGGGGGCCATGATACAGGGTGGACTGGGTCTTGCACCTGGTGGAAATATCAATCCTGAAGGAACAAGCATGTTTGAACCAATACACGGATCTGCTCCAAAGTATAAAGGGCAGAACAAGGTGAACCCTATAGCAACGATCTGGGCAGGTGCCATGATGATCGAACAGCTGGGTGAAACTGAAGCCGCAGCAAACATTGTTTCAGCTATTGAAAGAAATATCAGTGAAGCAAGGGTCAGAACCTACGATATGGGTGGTTCAGCTGGAACCTCAGATGTAGGAGATGAAATAGCCCGTCTTGTTCTGGAAGAGTAAAATCAATATAAATTAAAAAAAAGTTAATGGGTACATATTGAAGTGCCCATTCAGTCTTTTATTATATGTATATCCCTCTGTGGGAATGGAACCTCAATACCTTTTTCACTATATGCTTTAAATATGCCACTTGTAAGGTCCCATTTGAGTGGCCATAGGTTCTGGGTCTGAGTCCATGCTCTGAGCTGAAGGACCACAGAAGAGTCACCCAGTTCTGAAACAACTACAGCAGGTGCAGGATCATCCAGAACCAGTGGATGTTCTCTCATAAGATCAAGGGCAACCTGAATGGCCCAATCCAGATCGGATTTGTAACTGATTCCAACATCCACTGATGTTCTGCGTGTAGGAAGCCTGGTGAAATTAATTATAGAATTGCCCCACACAAGCTTGTTGGGGACAGTTATAAGCTGATTGTCCGGTGTAATGAGCTCGGTGGCCATTATACCTACAGAACTCACAGTCCCGCTTGAGCCTCCTACCGATATGAACTCATCCTTATCAAGGGGTCTCAGGGTCGCAAGCCAGATACCTGATGCAAAGTTGGTCAGGGTGTCCTGCATACCAAACCCAAGAACCAGTCCGATTACAGCAGAAAGTCCCAGAACCGCTGAATTTACATCAAATCCAAGTGAAGAAACAAATATAAGAATAACAGCAATGTATAGCAGTATACTGAAGAACCTTGATATAAATTCAATGACAAGCTGGTTCAAATTACTTTTTTTCATTCCGTTTTTGAACATACTTATAACGATCTTTGCAACTGCAACCCCTGCAAGCAGCAGTACCATGGAAAGTATCACATTCATCAGCGTAATATCACTATACAAAATCGTTTCATCCAGAATTCCAAGATCCATAAAAAAACTCCGTGATTATGCCAATATCAGTTATAAATATTAATAATGTCCATATCTTTCAGTTCAGGCATTAATCAGAACTTTTCCTGAAGGTTCCAACAACCGGTAAATCATCCATTACATCAGCTTCATGGGGAGCTTCCAGGTCAAGTTCATCACCAAAACTCATACCTGCTTCATGCATTCCCTGATGATCTCCGTCCTCCCAGAGAAAACTATCAGTCACATCATACACTTTTCCATTATATGCAACATATGCTCTGTTCCCGTCTCTACCATTATATTTTGCAAGTTCCTCAGCCGTGAACTCTTTCATATCTGATCCCATTATTTACCACCCTCAAAAGTATTCATTCCAGTCTTCACTGTACAAAGAAGCTGTACAGGAGATCATATCATGCTTTCATATGATTATTGCCCAGCAGGACAATAATTATTTTGATTTTTCTATTATATATACCTTGAGCAGTAAAAAAAATCAGTCAAATCAAATCATTAAAAAATAAACCAGAAAATCATTTGGTTTCATTCCAATCTGTAGTAATAGAATTCCCCATTTTCTTTCTGTTCACGGTCCAGCCTTGAACCCGGTTTGTTCACCCTTGGCCTGGAAGTATCCTCATCCCTTCTGAAGGTAATATTGAGATTGCTGAGAAAGCGGTTCATTCCCTGCTGCATGGTAGTCGGGAAGTTTGCTGTACCATTGACTGCAGGGGTACCCTCAAAAACGATCATTCGCTCACTCAGCATATCTATCAGGTATATATCATGATCTACAACCATAGCGGTCTTCTTGGTATTCTCTGCAAATCTCTTAATTGTTTTTGTAGCCATTGATCTCTGCTCTACATCCAGATGCGCACTGGGTTCATCCAGAAGGTAGAGGTCAGCGTCACGGCTGAGACAGGCTGCAATTGCCACCCTCTGCAACTCACCACCACTAAGCTCCGTAAGCATTCGGTCATAGAGCTTCTCAAGCTGGAGGGGTTTTGCAATCTCTGCCTGATAATAACTGGTATTGAACTTATCCGTTATCTGACCAAGGAAATATCTTACCTGCATCGGAGAATCCCCTACAATATACTGTGGTTTATAGGAAACCTTGATATCAAGATCCAGTTTCCCCTCTTCAGGCTCGATTTCACCTGCCAGTACCCTGACAAATGTGGATTTACCGATACCATTGGGACCGACAATACCCAGGACCTCACCTTCCTTCAGGTTACCTGCTTCTGCCTTCAGATGAAATCCTTTACCGTATTTTAGAGAAAAAGATGGATACTCCAGCATAGTATGAATTTCTTTTTCTGTTTTGGGAGGATGTACCTCAAACTCAATTGCTTCCGGCCTTATGCGCACATTTTCTTCAGGAAGGTACCCTTTGAGGTACTGGTTGATCGAGATCCGCACACCCTTTGGATGCGTGATGACACCATATCCACCAGAAACACCATATGCCACATGTATAACATCTGCCAGCATATCCAGTATAGCAAGGTCATGTTCCACCACCATAACAGCTTTTTCTTCTGCCAGTTCCTGGATAAGCCTTGCAGAGTTTATCCGCTGGTAGATATCCATATAGGAACTTATCTCATCAAAGAAATAGAAATCGGCTTCTTTGCCAGCACATGCTGCAATTGCCACTCTCTGCAGTTCACCACCGCTTAACTTGGAGATATCACGATCGATTATATGCCCAAGTTCAAGTTTCTCCACCAGATAATCAAATACCCCACGTTCATCTGCCTTCTTTAGAAGATCACGTGTCTTTCCAGAGAATGCCTTTGGGATCATATCAACATACTGAGGTTTCTGGGAAACTTTCATCTTCCCGCTGATAATATCCCTAAAATAATCATAGAGAGCCGTACCTGAATAATATTCAAGAACGGAATCCCAATCGCCCTTTTCCTCACCAAAATTGGGAATTAATGAACCTGAGAGTATTTTTACAGCAGTACTTTTACCAATTCCGTTGGGACCAAGTATACCTGTAACACGACCCTTCTGGGGAATAGGCAGCCCGTAGAGTGCAAACCCGTTCTGACCATACCTGTGAGTTGGCCTGTCCAGTTCTTCCGGAAGTCCAATGATCATAATTGCATCAAAGGGACATTTATTGATACATATTCCACAGCCAACACACATCTCTTCTGAAATGATGGGTTTTCCATCCTCTCCAAAAACTATTGTTTCGTCACCTGTCCTGACCCTTGGACAGTACTTTTCACATTCATGACTGCATCTTCTTGGCTGACACCTGTCCCGATTCAATATTGCAATTCGCATAATAAATTCCTGCACTCTTTAGGCTAAATGATAGCTAAAAATCGATTTGCTCAGTTCAGCATCAGTATCCATGTAACCAGGAAGAAATCCAGCACAAGGAATTCAACATATATCCAGTCCTTAAGGCCGAACTGTTTTGTATCGATCTTTATTACAGGCAGAACAGCACGCTGAAGATAAAATGCCAGTATGGCAACTATGATGATAACTGAATACCATGCAGTATCAAGTGCACTTCCCAGTGCAAAATATGCCGCTATTCCTGCAATAATACCAATTACAGACGCAACAGCGGTCTTTATAACTCCCTCAATATGGGCCTGCTTCCTCTCTTCAGGCGTCTTCTCCTTTATCTGTAAAGGATCTTTCTGATCTTCACTTTCGACATCTTCCTTCTTTGAGGGTCTGGATTTCTTTTTGTTCTTCAATTGAAGTTTCTCCTGAACTGAGATTGATAGGATGATAGAATAAAAGCATTGTGATTAATAAAACTTTGCACTCTCACTTCAAGTGAACTCGTTACTCAGGACATTACTGATATCACCTATTGAAATTGAATCCTTTCCTATGGAATTTAAGTATCCTGCAAAGCACTGGGGCCTGTGGCCACCGGGGTGATACACGATAGTTATCTGTGGATCTATGGTATTTACCATATCAATAAGACCATTAACATCAAGATGATCACTTATCTGAATCGAAGGATAGGGGTAATCACATCTGCCTGTAATTACATACCTGGGAATATCCCCGGAAAGCAGCTTCAGGTTCCACGGAGGTACCAGACATATACCGTCTTTACCGGATTCCCCGATGGACACAAGCTCTCCCGGATTATCCATAAGTTTCTCAGTAAGTTCCTTTGTATCGTCCTCCATCTCGATGGGGCCTCTGTACCCCATATCCCTGAAAAGCCGAACCAGCCTCTGTGTCTTTCCAAAAGAATATGCTCCAAACGCAGCCCTGCCACCATTGTCCAGGATCGATTTAAGTCCCTCTATATCATCCTGAAAATAGCATGAAAAATCTCCCACATCTCCGTAATTTGCCTCAGTTATCAGTACATCACATGAAGGAAGCATTGAATAATCCTTAACATCCCCTGTCACAAGTATACGGGTTCCAACATCATTTTCCCAGTAAAAGGCAGTAGATCCAACCGTATGTCCTGTAGGACAGGTCTTTACAGTAACATCACCTACATCGATTTTATCACATATTCCAGCTGTTATTCCCATGTATTCCTTTCCGTACCGGATCTCAAGTGCAGTTGCAGTTTTATCAGAACAGACAGAGAGGTCAGAAAGCATACTGGACTTACCATGATGATCCGAATGGGCATGGGTGATCAGATATGCATCCGGCTGAGAGTATTTCTTTGGAGTACGGCTGGTATCGATCGAAAATACGCAGGGTCTGGAACCTGCATCTCTGAATCTTACTGATAGATGGGGTTTGAAATTACCCCGAGCATTCTTCTGCCTGAAGGCAAGTACTCCCAGATCGATCAGCTTGTTCAGAATCAGTACCCCTCAACCGCAGAATTACTTTAAAACTTGGATCAAAAAAGTGGCTCAGAGAAATAAATAAGGAGGATCAGAGCACTTTCTCAAGTTCTCCCCTGAGGACCTCTGCCTTGGTAACACCTGTGAATCTCTTCACCTCAGACCCATCCTTCTCTATTACAAGAGTGGGAACTACACGTATCCCGAACTTGCCTGCAAGGTCACTGTTCTGGTCAACATCGATTTCTTTTATTTCTACCTTATCGCCCATTTCCTCTTTAAGTTCCTCAAGGATAGGTTTCTGCATTTTGCAGGGTCCACACCATGTCGCAGTAAAATCCATCAAAATTGGTTTGCCCATCTTAATCACCTGTACGATTTTAAAAACTTATAACCTATAATAAGAGCAGAACTCTTATATGAGTTTTTCATCCAAATATATTATAAGCCCTTGAAGCACATTGCAATAACCTGCCAGTTCAGGCCCATTGAACTATCATAAACAAACAAAGCAAAACTATTCTTCAAGCGGAGTTTCGTTTTTGAGATATTTTTTCAGCAGCTTCATCGTTATTTTTTTCATCTTCCACAGCAAAAAAGCCACATGAGGTTTCAATCCATTTGTATTTCATTGTTGCCACCTCTACCTTTTGAAGACAGAAAGCGCTGATCATCACCTGCGGTGAATATATCAGCATAAATCTAATTGAAACTATCAATAATTATTCTTTAAATGCTACTTAATATAACTTACTGTTTATTTCAGACTGGTCCGGGATATATTGCTGTAATACATGCACTCCTCCGGAGAGAACAATGGCATCTCTATCAGGTCATCCACAATATCCGTATTAAATCCTCTGATAATCACCCCGGGAATACCCTCACCGGCCTCTCCCATAATCAGCTGGGCACAGGAAACCATATTATCAGCCACTGCCCTGTATGTGATCGTAAGCGGTTTGTTATAGAGGTCACATGCACCTCTGGCATCTTCAACAGGATTTATACCGGAGGTTGCAAGGGCAATCCCAACACATCCAAGACGCAATGGTTGTGTTCTGCTATCACCTATGATCACTCCTATCTTGCATGAATAACTCTTCTCCAGGCCTGACCGTATCTCAGATGCGCTCTGTGCCGGATTTTCGGGAAGCAGTACGACATGGCCTTCAGGAGCATTCGAACTGTCAATTCCTGCATTAGGAGAGAGTGTGCCATCAGTAATCGTAAGAACTGCCCCTGGAACACCTCCTATGATTTCATCACATTCCTGCAGGATCAGTTCCATTTCCCTGGGGTCCAGCAGATATTTTTTTGCAAGCTCGTCTGCAACCGGGGATACACACACATCCTCAAGACACACAATCCTTCCTTCAGCTGTTGCGACTGCAGATTCTGCTAGAACGAGAACATCACGATCTTCCAGAATAATTCCAGCCCTGTCCAGTGAATCATTGATAATATCCGCAATGCTGTCACCGGGTACAATTACAGGAGTGGGGATGCCATAGATCTGTAATGAGGATCTGACATTCATATTCATTCATCCTGTAGAAGAAAGATAATCTCCCATGATCTTTATTGCACAGTACTCCCCGCACATGGAACATGGGCCTGTTTTCGGACACATTTCCCTTGGCCTGTCAGGATCCAGTGCGTATTCCATCTGCCCTTCCCAGTCAAATACAGCTCTTCTTCTTGCAAGCTGGAGATCCTTTGTACTTGCACCATATTTGATAGAATCACCAATATGGGCAGCGATCTTAAAAGCGATCAGCCCTTCTCGAACCTGCTGGGGATTTGGAAGTGAGAGGTGTTCTGAAGGAGTGATATAGCACATGTAATCCGCACCTGCTCCACTGGCAATACTTGCCCCTACAGCACCAGCGATATGATCATATCCTGGTGCAATGTCGGTTGGCAGGGGTCCGGCAACAAATAGTGGAAATGGTGACCTGGATTTATAGGACCTGACATGGAAGGGAATCTGCGATGCACTCAGGTGTCCTCCCAGACCTTCCACTATGACCTGCACCCCCTGCTGGTTCGCCCTGTGTGCAAGAGATATATTGGTCTCTATCTCCATCATCTGTGCAGGATCTGGGTTATCGTATACACAGCCGCTTCGCATGGTATTACCCAGTGACAGGACAACATCCCTCTCTTTTAGGATATCCACTACATGGTCAAAATTATCTATGAATGGGTTCTCACATTCATTTTCCAGCATGAAGGCACTGGTAAAGGAGCCACCTTTTGAGACCATTCCCATAATACGTCCTGAGCCCTTTAGACTTTCCAGCATTTTCCTCTCAACACAGTGGAGTACAACAGAACTCACACCCTCATGAACATGATCTTCCAGTGTTGTCAGTATATCATCAGCCGTAATATTTTCTATCCCATTCTCAACTACAGACTGATAAATGGGTACTGTAGTTACTGGAAGTGATGTATTATTAAAAATGGCCTCTCTTATGGATCCGATATCTCCACCCATGGAAAGGTCTGTTATTGTATCTGCTCCGTATTTTTCAGCAACTCTGGCCTTTTCAACCTCTGCATCAGGATCAATACTTGCAGAAGATGTACCAAGATTTACATTGACTTTGGTGCTCGCACCATTTCCAATCGCGGTCTGGGACCCATTATCCCGGATCATGATTACAAGATTCCCGTTCAGGACCCTTCTGAGAATATCATCCTCAGCAATACCTTCAGTCCTGGAAACCTGCCTCATCTGAGGAGTAATTTCTCCATTGCGTGCATATTCAATCTGAGTGGTCTTCATGAACGATTCCACATATATTATATTATTTAGAAAATCCAGCCATTTCAAGTAGCCTTTGTGTATTTAAGTGTTGCCCAATAGGCATTAAATGGATTCCCTGGCATATCGGTCTGATCCTGCTGATGACCTCACAGCTTATCTCAAACCCTTCATGCACAGGATCCCTTGCCTGCTCCATCCTCTCAATCAGGTCCTCACCGATATGTATTCCAGGCACATTCTCGTTCATGAACCGTGCCATTCCTGCAGATTTGAGAGGAATTATACCGGCAATGACCGGTACCTTAAATTCCCGGGCATATTCCATAAAACTTTCAAAAAGATCAGGATCATATATAGCCTGGGTCTGTATGAAATCAGCTCCTTCAAGGATCTTCTTTTTAAATTTCAGCATCTGCATGGCTTGACCAGGATCGATGTTAGAAACTGCCCCCACCATAAACTCAGGAGCTGAGTCAAGTGGATTACCATAAAGATCAGAACCGTTCATCATTTTACGGATCATGGACAGCAACTGTACCGAATCAAGATCATAAACGGCTTTTGCACCCTGGTGGTCACCGCTTTTTACATGGTCACCTGTCATCACGCAGATGTTCTCAATTCCAAGAGCATAGGCACCTAACAGTTCAGACTGAAGCGCAAGGCGGTTTCGGTCCCTGCATGTCATCTGTACTATCACTTCATGCCCCCTGTCCTTCAAGATCTTACCAAGAGCTACCGGACTCATTCGCATAACAGCCCGGTTATTATCTGTAATATTGAGAGCATCCACACAGCCTCTAAGCATATCTGCATTTTCTACAGCTTTTGTAGTATCGGTTCCTTTGGGTGGAGTGATCTCAGCAGTAATAACAAAACTTCCTGATCTGATCTTATCCTGAAATAGTGAATGCATTTATAATCAACTCACATCGTCCAGCACGCAGGCAATCATTTGTTTTCCCTGGGCAGATATATCTTTTCCACCAGATCCAGCCTGTTCATTTCTTTAAGTTTCAGGTAGATCATTTCCCACACACAGTCCTTATCTGGATCGGTCTCACATTTACCATCAGCACATCCTCCACATGGTCCATTCAGGAGGTTCTTGGGACACTGTGCTGTGGGACAGATTCCACCAAAATAAGAAATTGTGCAGTTACCACACATTTTGCACTGGTCCGGAAGTATTTCACCTTTGAAAATACCTCCAAGAGAAGTCGTGTTGTTGGAGGTATATACCTGGATATCCGTAACTCTGCTTATCACCGAAGCACCACTGCCACATGCCATTACCAGTACAGCATCAGCCTTCTCGATTGACCTGTCCTTCTCTGCCAGGTGCTCCCATGATCTTATACTGCAGGCAGCTGTTGGCAGTGCCCATCCTATCACATCTTTACCTGCATCTTCAAGACCCGATCTCATCGTGAGGATCTCCTCCTCGCCACCCACATGAAGCTTTGAGGCACATGTATTGCACCCAATGATGAAAATTGTTCTGTGATCCTGAAGTAGTTCAAGAATCTCTTCAAAAGGTTTGTCTTGAGATATTATCATAATGTTGTTCCAGGGTATTTTTGTTTGATATCCATCTGACTTTCCAGGGTTCTCCTGAGCATCTGGGCTATAAGGGGAAGATCCCGGGACTGTCCTGATAGTTTCTGTATCAGCTTCTCAAACTGCAAAAGAGTGCCTATGACTATAACATCTGTACTGTCAAGTTGCTGGGATATGGCATCTTTTGATATTGCTGCATCACCACCTCTTGCAAGGATCTCCTGCTTGATAATAAGGGCTTCAGTGGAAGTAATATTATCGATCCTGATGGCCATACTAACGGATTTATTCTTCATGATACTGCAGCCTTCAGGAGTAACTCCTACTGATCGCATATAGTAAGCCAGGTCATCCGGAACAGTAATATCAATAATACTTACCCTGAACCGATCTTCCTGTATAGCTGAAGGAAAACTGCGCATTGCCGAAGCCACTTTGACTGTATCAACTGTCGCAGCTACGTCATGTGTACGTATGATATGTGCTCCTTTATGCACGGTAATTGCAGTTGCCGCAAGGCTCCCCTGAAGTCTTTCATCTGCAGGTTTATTTACAACGGCATCTATTACTGATTTTCTTGAAATGGCAGCAAGTATTGGCTTTTCAAATGCCTGCAGTCTCTGGAACTGATCGATCACTTCAAAATCATGTACTGCCTCTTTTTCAGGAACCCACTTTCCAATTGCAGGATCCAATATAAGTCTGGAGGGGTCAATTCCGTTTGATTCTGACCTGTGAATAATCTCATCAAGTGCGGTTATGACTTCATCCATACCCAGAGGGTCTCCCGTCATTTCCATGGAGGCCATCACCACCGCAGGGCAGTCGTAATCTCTAACAACACCCATCATCTCCGGATCTGTGGTAAATCCGGATACATCATTTACAACATCCACCCCCCGGCTTAAAGCCTTCTCAGCAATATCCGAGAACATGGTATCCACAGAAACAATGGCATCTACATTGTTTTGGAGGATATCCAGAACTGGGAGCAGGCGTGAAATTTCTTTCTTTCTGGAGATCGGCTTTGCCAGGGGCCAGGTGGACCTGGCTCCCACGTCGATCATGGTAGCGCCTTCGTCGACCATTTTTCTGGCAACATCAAGGACCGAATCTCCATCTACTACCGATGCCTTGTAAAAGGACTCATTACTCAGATTGATGACACCCATAAGTCTTACAGGATGCCTATCTCCAATCTTAAGGCCACAAATATCTGAATCAACAGCCATTTTAAACCAGTTGTTTACTTGAATTGTTATTGGATCTTATATGAGATCTAGCCTGAAACTTAACTTTTTATCGAGGATCTGCATGCTTTGAGTACATGCTCTAACAAGGTGGATACAGTAACAGGCCCGACCCCACCTGGAACCGGGGTAATAAGAGATGCCTTTTCAATAACATTCTCATAATCCACATCTCCATAGATCTTTCCGTTCTCCTCAGTGATTCCCACATCAAAGATGATACTGCCCTCTTTTACCATATCCTCTCTGATAAGATGCTTTACTCCGGTTGCAACGATAAGTATATCAGCCTGGCTTGTGAATTTTTTCAGATCCTTTGTATATACATGACAGACACTAACAGTAGCGTTCCTGTTAAGCAGCATTGCAGCCATAGGTTTACCTACAACATTGCTGTGTCCCACCACAACGGCATGTTTTCCCTCAACATTCACCTGATACTCATCAAGTGCCCGGATAATCCCCCGGGGAGTACATGGCACAAGACCCTCATTTCCAATAAGGAGCCTCCCCATATTAAAAGGATGAAAGCCATCTGAGTCCCTGGAAGGATCAATGGTCTCCATCACTTCCTGCTCATTGATGCTTTCTGGCAGGGGTAACTGGACAAGTATTCCATGAACCTCATCATCCTGGTTTAGACGCTCAATAAGTTCAATCAGTTCTTTCTGAGAGGTATCATAAGGAAGATGGTAATCCTTTGCCAGGATACCTGCACGGTCACAGGCCCTGTGCTTTAATGAGATATAGAGCTTTGAAGCGGGATCATCTCCTACAAGTATTGAGGCAAGGCAGGGAATGATGCCCTGTGCCCTAAGCTGGTCAGCGTCTTCCTTTACTTCGCGTTCGATTTTTTTTGCCAGTTTTCTGCCATCGATTATCTTTGATTCAGAACCATTGTTCATCAATTTCACCCGGTATTCCACAGATCACTTATAGATAGGATACCTGTGGCACAGCTCCTTTACATCCTCACAGATCATTCCAAGTGCAGAATCATCATCAACATTTACAATTGTCTGATCAATAAAATCTGCAATCTGCAACATCTCAGAATCTTTCATTCCTCTTGTAGTTGCAGCCGGAGTCCCTATTCGGATACCGCTTGTAACAAACGGACTTCTGGTCTCAAAGGGAACGGTATTCTTGTTCAGTACAATACCAGCCTTGCAGAAAGCAGCTTCAGCTTCCTTTCCAGTAATATCGCGATTATTCAGGTTGATGAGCATCATGTGATTCTGGGTACCACCAGTAACAAGATGAAATCCTCTCTCAGTAAGATCATCACTCAGCACTCCGGCATTCTTGACTGTTTGTTCCTGGTCCTTCTTAAATTTGGAGCCCTGAGCTTCCTTAAATGCCACTGCCTTTGCAGCAATCACATGCATCAGAGGACCTCCCTGGATTCCCGGAAATATAGATTTATCGATATCCTTTCCATATTCCTGCCTGCACATAACCATTCCACCTCTTGGCCCGCGCAGTGTCTTATGGGTAGTTGTGGTCACAAAATCAGCGTATGGAACGGGACTCTGATGCACTCCTGCAGCGACCAGACCTGCAATATGTGCAATATCTGCCAGAAGATATGCATCAACTTCATCCGCAATTTCTCTGAACCTCTTAAAATCGATCTCTGCAGGATATGCAGATGCACCGCATACGATCATTCTGGGTTTATGCTTTCTGGCAAGTTCCATCAGTTCTTCATAGTTCAGGGTTTCTGTTTCTCTGTCAACTCCGTAAGGAATCACATTATACAGTTTTCCTGCAAAATTGACCGGACTTCCATGAGAGAGGTGGCCTCCATGTGTCAGGTCCATTGACATGATGGTGTCTCCGGGTTCTAACATTGAAAAATAGACTGCCATATTAGATCCAGAACCCGAGTGGGGCTGGACATTTACATGCTCTGCCCCAAACAAAGCCTTTGCTCTCTCGATTGCCAGGTCCTCGGCCAGATCCACATACTCGCATCCGCCATAATACCTTTTCCCGGAATAACCTTCTGCATATTTGTTCGTCATTACGGAACCCTGAACTTCCATAACAGCACGGCTTGCATAGTTCTCTGAAGCTATCAGGTTAAGTTTTTCATCCTGACGTTGCAGCTCAAGTTCCAGAACCTCACATATTTCCGGATCAATATCTGAAATATAAGACATCTTCACTCATCCATTATTTGATAAATAGTTGTTATTATAAGTTCATTATTTAACTGATCGTTCATCATTTCGGGTTAGTACAATTCGACCTTGCACTTTAAGTTTACCCTCAACAAATAGTTTTACAGCTTCCGGGTAGATAACGTGTTCCTGTTCAAGGATCCTTTCAGAAAGAGACTCAACGGTATCATTCTCAAATATCCTGACACACTGCTGCAGTATTATGGGTCCAGAATCCATCCCCTCATCAACAAAATGAACAGTGCATCCACTGACCTTTACACCATATTCAAGTGCCTGTTTTTGTGCATCCAGACCTCTGAAAGATGGTAACAGAGATGGATGGATGTTCATTATTCGGTTCTTGTATCTTCGGATAAATGAATTTCCAAGAAGACGCATATAGCCAGCAAGGAGAACCAGATCAATGCTATATTTCTCAAGAATACCAATAAGATAGTTCTCATAATCCTTTTTTGATCCATGTTCTGATGGATTGATAAATATAGCATCTATTGCATGATCTCTGGCACGCTCTAGAGCATACGCATCCTGAACATCACTGATAACCACATTTATACTGGCATTCCTGATATAACTGGAATCGATGTTGTCAATGATAGATTGAAGATTTGAACCTCTCCCTGATACCAGAACTGCAATATTACACGTCATTGCTGACTTCTTATGAAGTTTCACTATATTACAGTTTTGGAGCATGCAATTGCGGAATCCAGAGATAAGGGGATAAATCAATTAGCTGGATTATTCACAGGCATGGTAATTTGTCCTGTTCTCGATCAATGTTACCAGTTCTTCAGGCCCGGATATTTTATTCAGTTCATCCTTTCCTATCAGAACTGTACTCTCAACAGATTCTGATTTTATCTGACCATTGATTATGAAAACTGAACGGGTCTCTGTTATGGTAGAAATATTGCTCATCAGATGAGCCCGCTTTATCATAGCACTGCTGTATTCACTGACCCCTGTGAGCATAACATTGGAATCGTCCTTTGATACTGCCTTGAAAGGGGCCTGGGATGTGGAGAGTACATTATAGCCCATGGCATGCAATATTTCAAGAACACTATCCTTTGGAGGTGTAGGGTGCTGAATATTCTCATCTCCAGGATCGGTACTGGATGGATTATCATCAAAGGACTTTATAAAATCAATAGATCTTGCCAGTGCCACATCCAGTATCTCTTCAAGCTGCAGCACAATCTCAATTGAAGCCGCCATCCCACCACCCTCATATTTACTGATGGTACGTCTTGATACCCCCAGTCTGGATGCAAGTGCACCCAATGACATGGAAATTTCATTTCTGGCCCTTTTCAGTACGTCCCCATCAATGGAGACATAAAGCCCGCCGGGCGCTGCAGACACAACAGGTGGAATTCCTTCTATCAGATAATCATATAACGTCTGTACATTCAGTGCAGGAACATCGTATCTCATGTACACTACACTGTCTTCAAGCATCTGATTTCTGGTCTTTGCACCTATGATCAGAGGAGAGCCGTTAAGATAACTGGAAAGTAATTTTATCTCCCTGGCAGTTTCTTCATTCAGACCATCAATATTGTATAATACCTTGCAAAAGAGTAATATGTCATCCTGCCGGGCAGCAAGGTCAAAGCACCTTGGCCTTATATTGCAGCGATCAGACACAAGAAAGCCTGCATGGTTCAGTACATCAACTACCTGATGTATGAGGATCTCTTTTGTCATAATTAACCTAATATACATATGCACATATATATATAATTGTCTATTGAATAATATTCGCTATCCAACGATGCATATTTAAGAAAAAAATGCTACTATCGGAATTAAAATATGATTATCGGAATTGACGATACGGATTCAAGGGAAGGAATGTGCACCACATACCTGTGTTCCCTTCTATCAGAAGAGCTGGAAAGATACGGAAAAATCATTGATGATCTGCTCCTTATAAGGCTCAATCCAACAGTACCCTATAAAACACGAGGAAATGCAGCAGTTGCCATTGCAATCGATACAGATGCACCTGATATGGTCAAAGAACATGTAACTGAGCGTGTCAGAACCCTTGCATGTCTGGAAAATGATACAACCAATCCCGGGATTGTTTTTGTGAGAGATGAAATGGCTGAGCTCTCACGGGACCCTCTGGACCTCTTTTTCAAAAAAGCAGTAAAGGAGATCATCACAGTAAGTGAAGCAGAGGAGCTTATCAGAAAATTGAATCTTCAATCAAAGGGATTTAAAAACAGAAGAGGCCTTATAGGAGCACTTGCGGCATGCGGGGCAATGCTGAACAATGGATGGGACCATACCTATGAATACATAACATACCGTAAACCGGAAAAATGGGGATCACCCAGAATGGTGGACAGCTCCAGCATATTCAGTGCTGATAAAAGAACATACCCCATGACCTGGGATAATGTAGATATTTTAAATCAGCAGATTGTCTGTGTACCCAGATCACCGGATCCGGTCCTTTACGGGATCAGAGGATCCGGTCAGGAGGAGGTCATCCGGTGTGCCTCAATGATACGATCAGAGCCTTTTGAAAGAAATGCATTATACAGAACCAACCAGGGCACAGATATGCATATCATTCAGGAAGATAGTATCAGTCAGATGCAGGACATGCATTCATATAGTCTCATGTGCACGGTGATAAGTATGCCTGAAACCATACAGGGAGGACACGTCATATTCTCAGTCAGCGATAAGCATGACCATGAGCTGGAATGTGCTGCCTATGAACCAACAAAGAATTTCAGGGAACTGGTTAGAGAGCTTATTCCTGGAGATGTTATTCGAATATATGGAAGTATGATCAATAGCACACTGAACACAGAAAAGCTTGAGATCATTTCTATGATGCAGACATATAAATACAAAAACCCAGAATGTTCCGTATGTCATAAAAGCATGGAATCCGCAGGCAAAGGACAGGGATATCGCTGTAGAAAATGCCGCACACAGGCAGGATCAAAAATACAGGTTGAAATCTGCAGGAATATATATCCCGGGATATATGAGGTTCCGCCATGTGCTAGAAGACATCTGGCAAAACCGCTCATAAGAGAGAAAAACAGCAACCAGAATGTATTTCCCAGCAGATAAGTGTCCAGATCAAATATCTAGCCTTCTGGAATCTTTTAGCCGGCATATTCCTGGAGGTTGCAATTTGTGCCTGTTTGCATCAATTCGCCCAATTATTGAATCGATATTTTCATCTGAAACGTTCAGAGTCTTCTTTACATCATCCACACTGCAACCCCTATCCAGCATCTCAAGAATCCGATCAATTATTTCATAGGATAGGCCAAGTTCTTCTTCATCTGTCTGACCTTTCCATAGACCTGCAGACGGAACCCTGGATACTATATTCTCAGGTATACCAATAAAATGTGAAAGTTGTCTTACCTCTGTTTTGTACAGATCACCAATTGGCTCAATATCAACACCGCCATCTCCATACTTGGTATAGTATCCAAGCATCAGTTCTGTGCGGTTGCCTGTACCAATCACCATTCGATTCAGAATATTTGCATAATAATAGAGGATGGACATCCTGATCCTTGCCTTCAGATTACCTTCTACAAGAGGTGACGTTTTCTGACCTTCCCTGTTAACTGAATCCATATATGTATCAAGTATGGGATTTATGTCAACCACTTTGAACTCAATACCAGTACTGTCTGCAATCTCTTCTGCATCCAGCACATCCTCAGCAGGTGTAATACCCATCTGAGGCATATGGATGCCAAGAACCTTTTTACTTCCAATGGCTTCAGCTGTAAAATAAGTGGTAAGTGCAGAATCTATACCCCCACTGACTCCAACCACTGCACCACGCAGTCCGGAATCTTCTATATTGGATCTGATAAAATCCACAATCATGTTTCTGGTAAATTCCATATCCATAAAATCATATCCATAAGAGATAATTGATCTTAATTAAATAGCAGAAAGAAAATCTATTTAATGGTTCAAATATCTTTATGTAATCATAGCACATAAACTGAACATCGTGTATACACCAATATAACAGAGGGTTTGGGATATTTGCAAACATTCGTTACTTGAGGTCAAATCTCAAACATGCTGCTGCAGGCAGTTCGGGAGAAACTGTGAAATATTAGTGAGCAGACAGTGAATCGAGTATCTGAAAGAACAGTACATGAAAGCTGTGCCGATGAAGAATGTGTACATATCAGGCAGATATAAAGGGGTTGAAAGCAAAAATGGATTACATAGCCATATCCACAGTCATTGAGATCTATGCATGGTTTGCAGGGGCCATCATTGTAGCCTTTGGAGGGGCTATAAGCCTGTTCTATCAGAAGAAGTTTGGGATAGATACACATTATTTCCTGTTTTTGATCCCTTTTCTTATACTGATGCTGGCAATCTTTCAGATAGTTGTGTTTACTATAGCTGCAGGAAAAATAGTTGAGGCTGCAGCAGGGATCATATCACTGTTACTTGCCATAAAACTTCAACTTCAGATGACAAAAGGGGGAAGATAATATTCAGCCACCCTATTATGCATGGATTATTGCAGTAATATCGTTTGCCGGCGTGATATACATAATGGCAGGCCTGAGCAGAAGGCTGGGAGAGGCAATGCGTCTAAAACCCTATTACTATGCCTATTATGCATCAATATTATTCCTGATATCAGGAATCCTTAATATGCTGCTCTATCCAATTGCAGGGATCGGAGCTGATCTGGCTATTCTGATTTCGAATCTTCTTATGGCCATTGGCATGACCATTGCACTGTTGACCACTATTAAATACTGGGGATGGCTTATAAAGGAGCTTGGATGATAGTTATGGAACATATTGTTGCAGATTCTGCAGTATTTATAATGGGAAAGGATATAAACAGCAAAAGCCTGATCACTGTGCCCTCTGTGATAGATGAGCTAAAAAGCAGTCAGGCAAATATGCGATTCCAGCTTGCTGCTGAGGAGGGAGCCAGAGTAGAGTCACCGGATCCTGGACTGGTCAGGGAAGTACTAAAAGTTGCCAGATACAGCAATGATATAGAGGAACTTTCTCAAACAGATGTGGATATACTGGCAAAGGCACTGGAATATAAAGATAGCTCTGTCCTGTTTAGTGATGATTATGCAGTCCAGAACGTTGCAGTATTGTTGAAAATAAATGTGAAACCTGTATCCCAGAAAAAGATAGGTGACGTACTGGTCTGGGGTAAAAAATGTACTGGATGCAAAAAGAGATTTGATAGAGGCGATATATGTCCGGTCTGTGGCTCAGCTCTTAAAAAGGTGCGAAAAAGAAAGATATAAACAGCAGGAAAGAGCAATATATAAGTATTACAAATTATCTTCAGGTGAAGGCATTACAGGAAGGGGATAATATATGAGAAATATTGAGGATTTGATCAATAAAGCCGTTGAACTACAGTCAAAAGGACTTGTCACAGGCCAGATCGCAGATGAACTTAATGTCTCAAGGGAGACTACAACCTGGCTATTATCACGAGCCAGGAGAGGAGAGGAAATACAGGCCCCAAAGGATATTTCTGTTGACTGGAGCAGTATCGGGAAGAGTTCCTTCCGCCTGCGTTATATTTCCAGGGTCCTGTCAGATATGGTCCTTGACCTGCTGGTACAGACGGATGAAGAAATAGATACAATCGTTGGTACCACATCAAGTGGAGTGCCCATTGCAAGCCTGATGGCAGATGAACTGGGAACAGAGTTTGCACTGTTCCATGTTCTGGGTCAGAGAGTGGATAACACCCACCCGGGCGGGATCATCAGCAGAAATTTTGGAAATGTGGATGGGAAGAAATGTATTATTGTTGACGATGTAATAACTTCAGGATCAACTATTTCCCAGGTGATAAAGCAGATCAGGGAATTTGGAGCAATTCCAATAGGTGCCGCAGTTATTATAGATAAAAAAGGAGCAGAGACGATATCTGGCGTACCGGTAAGGGCCATGATACGGATTATGAGAATGGATTGAGTTATCAAAAATAATCACAGCAGAAGTTGAAAGATCAATCCTCAACCTCTGTTTCACCAAGTTTCTGGGCAAGACTTGCAAGAACCTCTGTACGTTTGCCTTCCACAAATTTAATACTACCGACCACAAGGTGGCCACCGCCACTGACACCGGCTCCCGCCACTTCCTGATGAAGTTCCCTTACAAGACGGGGAATGTTCATCTTCACTTTTTTTGATCTTATGACCGCAAAGTCTGGACCATATCCTATCGTAATAGTGGGAATATCACCAAACTTGCGGATCAGCCGGTCATGAACCTCTCCTGAAGTTTTTCCAGGCGGAGGGAAAGTAAACTTGTGAGCATAATTCTCCACATCCAGAACATTGAGCATAGCTCCGTTTGGGAGTTTTCTGGACTTGACGTTTGGAATACAGGCCTCCATCTGTTCGGATATCATTTCATTTGCCTGCTCACAGAGCAGAGATACGATCCTGTTATGACGTTTCTCACTTCCAAAGTTTGTAATATCATCCACAATTCCCTTACCACTGCTGAACTTCAGCCAGAATGCAGAAAAATCAAGAGCAAGAGCTATATCACCTAATCTGTCCAGTGAGTATTTTTCAGATACAAGATCAATATATTTTTCAGCTTCAGGAGCAGTTGAACGATCACCCACTGCAGAAATAGCAGGCAGGTGTTTTATCTCATTTACAACTGAAGGGTTGATCATCCTTGCAATCTCGGTACACAGCATACCTGTAGTCACCCCGAAGTCCCCTCCCACGTGGGCGGGATTTACATGGGCCAGCAGATACTGATCCACAATTTCATCCGGATGATGATGATCAACCACCACCATATCAATGTCATAGATCATAGCCTGTTTCATTGCAGGCACATCCTCTTCTGTTGAACCATTGTCCACAAGGATCACCAGCGGCATTTTCTGGCCGTGGCGGCTTGCATCTTCCAGTGCAAACGAAATATCCCGTATAACATCCAGAAGCTCATAGAAGGGGGCCTTTGAAGGTGAGCGTTTATAGAAAAAGTATTCCGCATCCTGGCCTCCGACCTCCCTTATAAGAGGAAGAATGGCCTTCTCTATGGCAAGAGCTGCAGTCATTCCATCTGCATCTGCATGATGTCTCAGGATTATCGGCCTGGATTTTATTACTGCCTTCTTGATGATCCTTGCAACATCTTTCATGGAAGGAAGCAGGTTTTCCAGAATATCACTCTTTACCAGAAATTCTATCTCAGAGGGAGCGGCTCTTTTATCAATGGCACTTTCTATCCTCTCCCATACTGCCTTCTCCATCTCACCTGCAAGCCTTTTCATGCTCATTACCTCGACCTGCAGATCATCTCCTCTGGCAGTAACCTCTCCAGTCATGGTCACGATCATATCAGAGTCGATATGAGGATATGCCCTCTCACCTGCCCGGACAAAGGCAGCACCCGAGATCAGGCCGGATTCATCAGAAACTGTGAATATAGTAGGTCCTGCAGTCTGTTTTACCTGAATTATCTCCCCTTCAACTCTCACAAACCGTCCCACATAATCCGAAAGATCAGACGCTGTTACCAGAGGAAGTTCCTTTTCCACTTCCACCGTCTGATATGACTCAATTTTTCGTGGTACCATGTCCATATTGCCATTATGTTTTATTTCCTTTACAAATACAATGACCTCATCTCTTTCCTCTAGTGGCTGTGAGATGTTGCTGGTATGCACAAGGCCCCTTACCCTTGAGTTCAGATCCACGAAAGCACCAAACGGTGCCAGACTGTTTACTGTACCATGGTAGAGCTTTCCAACCTCCACCTCATCAAGAGTACAGGAATCATCCAGAAGATGCACAGCCTCCTTCTTTCTGCAATTATCACATATTTCCATGTCCTCAGAAGGTTTTTCAATCGGTTTTTCACACCTGTCACAGAAATAGAAAAATCCCTCTCCATTGCAGGATTCACATTTCAGCTTGGCCTCTACCTCTCCGGTACCCTCACATTTTCCACATACAGATCCTTCCTTTAAAAAAGTGTCCAGATCCTTCTGGGACAGCTTCATGAGATCAACTGATTTAGATTTACCAGACCCCTTGCATTCAGGACATTTTTCTTTAGATAATACTTTAAAACCCTGCCCTTCACACATTTTACACTTATCTTTCATTTTATCCTTCGATAGTCATTTATCTATGATTTATTTTCTGGTATAGAGACCTTATCCCTTATAAATCCAGCCACATCAACATAACTACCTTTTTCTGTTATTTTTATCAATCAATTTAATAAGAATGAATGAGTAATATTTTCATTGGTGGGTCTGGAATTACTTTCAAAATTATAATATATCCCTTCAGATAGGATCATATTTATTCAGACCTGCAACTTTATAAACATTAAATAACAAATTTGTTTCCAGATCTTATAAACAGTTTCTTAACAGGTGAACCATATGGTCAGCGAATTTATAGTACCCACATTGATTATTGTTTTGATTATTCTATCACAGAGTATCAAGATTGTAAATGAATATGAAAGAGTCGTTATATTCAGGTTAGGAAGATTTGAAGGAGTTAAAGGTCCGGGCCTGTTCTTTATAATTCCAATTATAGATAAAACAGTTAAGATTGATCTTAGAGTTGTAACAATTGATGTTCCAAAGCAGAATGTGATCACAAAGGATAATGTGACTGTTGATGTAGATGCTATTGTATACTACAAGGTTGTGGAGCCGGGAGCAGCTGTAACTGCTGTGGAGGATTATAAGTATGCGACTGCAATGCTCTCTCAAACATCACTAAGAGATGTTATGGGAAGAATCGAGCTTGATGATGTCCTTTCTCAAAGAGAGGAGATCAATAAAGATATTCAGGCAACGCTGGATGCTTCAACAGATCCATGGGGCATAAAAGTAACTTCTGTAACCATCAGGGATGTGAATCTACCAACATCCATGCACAGAGCAATTGCAAAGCAGGCTGAAGCAGAACGTGAAAAACGTTCCAGAATAATTCTCTCTGAAGGAGAATACATGGCAGCTGAAAAGATGAAGGATGCTGCAATGCTCTATCAGGATATGCCTGTTGGTATCAAGCTTCGTGAACTGCAGACAATAGCAGAAGTTGCAAGGGAGCAGAATCTGATAATAATTACCAGCACTACCAGTGCAGGAGAGATTGCGGGCATATCAGAGGCTGTTGCTCAGAAAAGACTAAAGACCGGCAGCAAAAAATAATCACAGGGAATATGAAACACAGCAAATTGTACCTTCTACTCATATTCCTTTTTCTGGTTTTTATCCTGACACCTGCTACAGCAGATGATAACAACAGGGTGCTTGTACTGGATATATCGGATGTCATCACCCCTGCATCAGATAATATAGTGGAAGATGCAATACATAAGGCCGAAACTGAAAATTTTGAGGCACTGATAATCAGGCTGGATACCCCCGGTGGCGGGCTTGATGAAACATTTAAAATCATAGAACTGATAGAAAATACAGATGTACCGGTAATTGGTTATGTCCATCCTCCTGGAGCAAAGGCATGGTCTGCAGGTACATTGATACTTATCAGCACTGATATTGCTGCAATGGCACCCCATACGATAATAGGTTCTGCCCAGCCAGTACAGCTCTCGCAGCCTGTAGATGATCCAAAGATCATCAATGCCCTTGTTGCCTTTGCACGTGAAAAGGCAAGAATGCATGATAGAAATGAGACCATCGCAGAAGAGTTCATTACCATAAACCTGAACCTTAACGCAGAGCAGGCACTTGAAGTGGGAATTATAGAGTATGTAGCAACTGACATAGACGATCTGCTAATGCAGATCGATGGTATATCTGTCAAGGGACATGAACTCAGGACTGCAGGTGCAGAAACTGAAACCTATCAGCCATCTCTCCAGCTTATGTTTATGAATATCATATCAAATCCACTTGTATCATCCCTTCTTCTGCTTCTTGGAATCTACGGAATTATTTTCGGAATTTCCAATCCCGGATACGGTCCTGAGATATTTGGTGTAATTGCTATCACACTGGGCCTTATTGGTACGGGATTTGATGTGAACATTGCAGCAGTATTCCTGGTGCTTGTAGGTGCCGGGCTGTTGATCCTGGAATTACAGGAACCTGGATTTGGAGTATTTGGATTTGCCGGAGTGTTATGTGTAATTATAGGAAGTGTTCTGTTGATACCAATGAATTATCCTGACTTTTTTGTTCCTGCCGAATTTCAGATAAATATGATCATTGCAGTAGTAATACCAAGTGTGGTTGTAATATTTTTTACAGTGATCGCAATCTACAAGGTGCTTGATGTGAGAAAAAGAAAGCCGGTTATAGGAGAGATGATTGGGGATACAGCCGAGGCAAGTGACACAATAACAACCACTCCAGAGGGCTATGTAAAATATCACGGAGAATACTGGAAAGCACGTACACAGGATGGAACAATTGAAAAGGGGGAAAAGGTGGAGATTGTTAAAAAAGATGGTCCTTTACTTATTGTAAAAAAGAAAGGTGATGAGACTGAAACCGTAAACCCTGATTGATACAGAAAATTAAATATACTTATTTTTTATCCAGAATCTCTATGACCTTTCTTTTTTTCTCAATAGCCTTCTCTGCAGCTATGTCAATTGCTTTTTTCATCTCATCAAAATCACGGGGATTATCCTCACCTATCATTTTCTTTATGGGAGTATATGCAGATTCCCTGAAGGACGGTGAAAAATCTCTAAGTTCATCTCCAACCTTTATCTTTGCTCCATGTCCCTTAACCACTTTTCCGATGACATCAATTGCAACACCTGAGCTTTGAACCACACCAATGACCTCATCTGCATATTCCTGCGGTACTGTGATCAGAAGAGAATCCAGTGAAACACCCAGATAATCAATGTCAAGTAAATCCAGCATCTCAAATACTCTTGGATTTACCAGTGGCCTTATAGACGCTTCATTAAATTCCATGCCAATACCTGCGGTTTTACATATCTCTTTTGCATCGCCCCTTATACCACCGTTTGTTACATCTGTCATCGAATGTACATGTTTGATTACATCTGATTC
>SKZM01000241.1 GCA_007127385.1 Methanosalsum sp. | reverse complement strand
TTGAACTTGGTGCTAGAAAGTTATTTTTTGATACTGTAGATAGAATCGCAGGTATTGTTAGAAAAAAAAGCCCCGGGCGTGATTTGAACACGCGACCTAGTGATTACAAATCACTCGCTCTGCCAGGCTGAGCCACCGAGGCGCTGAAATGATTAAGTTATACCCTTAGATACAATAATAGCAAATAAATTTTATGGAATGGGTTTATATTCTGATTCTATATGTGGCAGGAAATATCAAAGTATGGAAACAAGCTTGTTCAGCAGGGACTGGTTGAATCCCATTTTGGAAATATCAGTATAAGGGATGGCGAAAGTATCTTTATAACTGCAAGGGGATGCGCCCTTGATGAGATCACAGAGGATGGTGTTGTGGAGGTTGACCTGACTTCTCCTACAGACCGCGACTGCATGTCTTCCACAGAGACCATTGTGCACAGGGCTATCTACCAGCAGTCCCAGGCGAGTGCTGTGATCCATGCGCATTGTCCTTTTTCTGTTGTAGAGTCCCTTTTATCTGATACCGGTGTGATAGAGCCAATAGACAGTGAAGGCAGATGTTTTCTGAAGAATATCCCGGTGATCGGGGGACAGATGGGATCCGAGGAGCTTGCACACAATGCCGGTACGGCACTTTCGGATCACAATGCTTTAATTGTACATGGCCATGGTACGTTTGCAACAGGCAGTACTTTAAAGGAAGCCTATGTAATAACCACACAGATCGAGCATTCATGCCGTATCAGGTACTGGTATGACCTTGCAAGGAAATATTGTTAAATAATCAGCAACATAATCATATCTCTGCCGATTCAAATACCCGGCATTTGCCTGCCGGACAGTTTTCAGATGTGAACAGTAGAACAGTACAGAATAAACCAATCAACGGAATCCTAATATGACCTTCAACAATCTGAGACCACTTTTCTCCAGGTTCATTGAGCCATTCGCAAAAACCATTGCAGACTGGGGTATTTCTCCAAACTTTGTCTCAATAGTTTCACTTTTATTTGCTGCATTTGCAGGCATCTGTTTCTACTATTCCCTGATGGATCCAGCCCTGATGCTGCTTGGAGGGTTCTTTGTAGGGGTGAACTCATTTCTGGATGCACTGGATGGGTCCATGGCAAGGTACATGAACCTGGAAGGACCTAAAGGGGATTTTCTTGATCATGTGATCGACCGGTATTCCGATGTATTCATCATACTGGGTATTGTTGCCGGTGGGTTCTCTTCATGGAGCCTGGGCGCAGTTGCAATTATCGGGGTGCTTATCACAAGTTACCTTGGTACCCAGGCCCAGGCCCTGGGTCTTGGCAGGTTCTATGGAGGTATAATGGGGCGTGCTGACAGGCTTGTCCTGATTATGGCCGCAGCACTTGTCTATTATCTGTATCCACACGAGATCGCAGGAATGGCCGCTCCAGGCTGGTCTATTGCATTGATCGCGGTTGGCAGTCATATAACTGCACTCCAGAGGATCGTGCATGTCTGGAAGAATCTCTGATGGATAAGTTTAATGTATGAACAATGGAATGTGATTATTATATGTCTGTGGAAGAGGGGAAGAAGTTCGAGTTTCTGGAACATACCGCAGATGCAAAGTTCAGGGCATATGGGGATACCCTGGAAGAAGCATTTGAAAACGTTTCTGAAGCTATGATGAACGTAATGATCGATACTTCAGGTATAGAGGGAATGGTAACCAAGCATATTGAACTTGAGGCCCCTGACCTTGAGAACCTGGTTGTGGACTGGTTATCTGAAATTCTGTTCCTGTTTGAGGTTGAAGAGATTGTATTTGGCCGGTTTGAGGTCGATGGGATAGATAAGCGCAAGAGTAGCTATCATATAGCCGGAAAGGCCATTGGTGACCCGATAGATCCTTCAAAGCACAGGTTTGATACGCATGCAAAGGCAGTTACCTACAATGACCTGAAGGTTGAAGAGAGTGAAGCCGGGTGGATGCTCCAGGTAACTGTTGATACATAAGATGTCTATGGGTTACATGGAAAATATTTCAGTACATGTTTCTTATTATTGCTGAAACCGTATGTATCTGCATCAAGAGGTGTTAATATGGAAGATAATAATGATCAGGATAATGAAGTTTTTGATCTCTTAAACAGGATCGATGAATATACCTGGGAGATCCCCAGAGACTATAAACCATTCATGAGGGTGCCGGGACGGATATATGTATCCCGGAAGATGCTGAAGGATGTAGAAAAGCAGACAATTGACCAGGTTGCAAATGTTTCATCTCTTCCAGGCATCCAGAAGTATTCAATGGCAATGCCAGATGCCCATCTTGGGTATGGTTTTCCCATCGGGGGAGTAGCAGCCTTTGACAGTGAAGAAGGTGTTATAAGTCCGGGTGGTGTTGGTTTTGATATAAACTGCGGTGTGCGTCTGATACGTACCAATCTGCACGTGGATGATGTCCGGCCTGTGATCCGTGAACTGATAAAGAAAATGTTTGAATCCGTTCCCTCAGGCCTTGGATCAAAGAGTCGTATGAGAGTATCTGACAGTGAACTTGATGATGCTTTTGTTCATGGTTCACGCTGGGCTGTTGAAGCAGGATACGGGGTTGAAGCTGATGTGGAGCACTGTGAAGGCAGCGGGTTCATTGAGGGAGCCGACCCTTCCAGGGTGAGTGCCAAAGCAAGAAAACGCGGAAAGCCCCAGCTGGGAACCCTTGGCAGTGGAAACCATTTCCTTGAAGTGCAATATGTGGACAATATCTATGATAATGATGCAGCTTCAGTCTTTGGTCTTGAAGAAGGACAGGTAACGATAATGGTGCACTGCGGTTCACGCGGAGCCGGCCATCAGATATGTACTGATCATCTTCGTATACTCTCACAGTCAGTGAAAAACTACGGGATATCGATACCTGACAAGCAGCTTGCCTGTGCTCCTGCCACCTCCCCAGAAGCTCAGGACTATTTCAAGGCAATGGCATGTGCTGCCAACTATGCCTGGGCCAACCGCCAGATCATAACACACTGGACCCGTGAGGTGTTTGAGCAGGTCTTTGGACAGGATGCAGAGAGTCTGGGTATGGATCTGGTATATGATGTGGCACATAATGTTGCAAAGCTGGAGGAACACATAATTGACGGCAGGAAGAAAAATGTGTACGTGCATCG
>SKZM01000106.1 GCA_007127385.1 Methanosalsum sp. | reverse complement strand
GAAAAGATATATTCTCATTTGGTGTAATCTTATGTGTTCTTAGCTTTTGTTGCGTTTTCATCGAATAATACAAAGGCTAAGAACACTTTTATTAATTGTGACTGGCAAACTTGGGATAAATTTATTTTTATTATGATACTTTTTTTTACTTAAGTTGAAAACTGTTTTACTCATTTGCAATTAATTTGCTGTCTCATAATAACATCTCTTTGGAGAAATTATAGTACCTTCTTTTTTCAGGTTATTTATGATTTTACTGACTTCCTTTTTATCAATTCCTGTCATGTCTGCAACTTCACCTGATTTTAATGGTTTTCCAGCATCTTTCATTGCTTTCAAAATCTTTTGTTCATTATCCATCCAATGCCTCATTTTTGTTAGTTATTTCCATTATTTCATACTTACATTTTAATATTTAGTTCATAAAAGCTTAAAGCTAAAAACACAGTAAGTATAGATGATGCTATATAGAAAACTTGGGCGGACAGGTGAGATGGTATCTATACTTGGTTTTGGATGCATGAGGCTTCCTGTTATCAATGAGAAGCCTGAAATGATAGATCAGGAAAAAGCCACTCAACTTCTTCATTATGCCATAGATTCTGGAATCAATTATATTGATACGGCCTATCCATATCACAGGGGTAGAAGTGAATCTTTTCTGGGTGATGCTCTTAAGGATGGATACAGGGAAAAGGTCTACATTGCAACAAAACTACCAAGCTGGGATATAAAAAGCAGGGAAGATATGGATATTTATCTTGAAGAGCAACTCTGCAAACTGAAGACCGACCATATTGATTTTTACCTTGTCCATAGTCTGAATCGGGATTACTGGAAGAACCTGACAGAACTGGGATTATTTGATTTTCTTGATTCTGCTATCGATGAGGGTAAAATAAAATATGCTGGTTTCTCCTTTCATGACGATAATGAAACCTTCCGGGAAATTGTTGATGCATATTCATGGAGTTTATGCCAGATACAGTACAATATAGTGGATGAATACTATCAGGCAGGAAAAGATGGATTGATGTATGCAGCCGGCAAAGGGCTGGGGATTGTTATAATGGAACCGATGCGCGGAGGTTGTCTTGCTGAAATGGTTCCAGAGGATATCAGGAGGGTATGGAACAGCTGCGATGTCCGGAGAAGCCCGGCCTGGTGGTGTCTTCAGTATCTATGGGATTATAGGGAAGTAGATGTGGTGCTAAGTGGAATGTCAAACATAAAACAGCTGGAAATGAATCTGAAAGTTGCTGAAAATGGATATCCGGGATCGTTGACCACTGAAGAAAGAAATATAATCTCAAAGGTAGGGAATATGTACCGTACAAAGCTTTCTGTGGACTGTTGGGGTTGCAGATACTGTCTTCCATGTCCTGTCGGGGTAAATATACCTCTAAATTTCAAATATCTGAATAATGCCTCAATATTCAATGATATTGAAATGACAAGAAAAAACTACATAAATCACCTTGGAAATGAAAGAAAAGCTTCAAACTGTACCGGATGTGGTCAATGTGAGTCCAGATGTCCTCAACATATTCCTATCAGAAAAACGTTGCAAAAGGTCGTTGATATGCTGGAGAAATGAGCTGCTCACCAGTCAACTTCCATTTTCAGAACAGTATTTGACCCTTTATCAAGATACCTTATATATCCATTTTCTACACCGAAGGTATAAATCCCATGTACAAGTTCTACATTATGTCTGCATTGATCTATAATATTGTATATGTTGACTCCTGGCGGTATGTAGTCACCATGCTCATAGCTTCTATATACATCAAGATGAGTCTTCATACTCTCAGTTTCCCATTCGATGACAGGAAGCTTGCTTTTGTGGTTAAGGCCTATCTGTAATGTCTGACCTGCTATATTATTGAGGGATACGGGCCTTCCGGTAAATTTGTATATGTATTCAAAAATATCAAAGTTGAATGGATTCTTTTCTTTTTTACTGCGAACCTGCATCATGAATATATGGTTGAATTTTTTCAGATCAAACCCAACGGTAAAATCTCTCTGGAGAAATGAATAGAGATCTGATATATCTGAAGAAAAATAATTTTTAAAATAAATTTTCTTCATGATGCTTTTAAATGAACATATGTCTTTATTGTTAGGTATGAAAAATAACCACTCATCCAGTACATCATTATATATTACACAGACACCGTTGCTTGTTTTGTGATAAGCATTCACGTTGTCAGATACTGTGTGTATATTACTGCTTCTTATATCTAAAAAAGAGGTCATTTAATGCATAGTCAATCACTATGATAGATTAAATTTTCCTTTTAGAATTTAAAGAAAGACTAAATATTAAGATCCGAAAAACTACCTTTAATAATTCCCATGATAATCATTGATCGCTAAATCGGCTTGATTACTCTTTGCATTAAATGATCTTTTATTTCCAATAGAAGCAAGTAACTGTGCAGTTCTTAGTGCATTGTTCTTTCTGACTTCGATTTTTCGTGCCTGGTACACTCTTATAGAACGTAAAAAATCGATCTTTTTAAATTCAGGCCAGTATGGTGCGCAAAAATATGCTGCACATTCGTTTCCATTTGTCTGCCACGGAAGAAAGTTGGAAATTCTTTCATCTCCTCCGGTGCGTATTATCAGGTCCACATTTGGAACTGCTATATCATCTGCCGGGTAAAGATGCTCAGAAATGGTCATTTCAGTTACATTATCAACACTCAGGTCCATGTTCTTTATTTTGGTTGCGATTTCCTTTGTGGCCTGAACGATATCCTGACGTCCACCATATGCAATCGCAATATTGAGGTTGAACCGATCATAATTATGTGTATTCGTTTCCAGTCGATCTATGGACCTTTGAAGAAAAGTTGGAATACGGTTTTTATCACCAATTATTTTAACTTTTACTTTATTTTCATGTATTTCCTCATCTTCAGACATTCTGTCAAATTTTCTGGACATCAGATTGAAAATATCATTGACCTCTCCAAGTGACCTTTTAAAGTTCTGTGCAGAGAAAGCATAAATGGTAAGCTGCTCTATTCCGATTTCCCATGACCACCTGATCAAATTCTCAGTTACTCTGGCGCCTTTTGAATGTCCAAAATAACTATTTTTTCCAATTTTGCTGGCAAACCTACGATTTCCATCCATAATAATTGCAATATG
>SKZM01000073.1 GCA_007127385.1 Methanosalsum sp. | reverse complement strand
TTTCTCTGTGAATTGTCCCTTCTGATGTAAGGGCTTTTACAGGACATATATTAGAGATTATGGTAATTTCAATTATATGCAAATCATTTGTTTTGTTTATGGAATAAGCTGTTCTTATTCATAAAAAATCGTCAATTATATATTCTAATCTATCAATTCAAAGGCAATTAGATAATAATAGGATGGTTAACCATGGTAAGTGTCAATGAAAAGGGACTTTACATAATAGATGAAATGCTCGACTGGGAAGAAGAACTTAAAGTCGAGTCACAGGAACTTGAGAATGGAGCGATCGTTATAGATTGTGGTGTGAATGCGGAAGGTGGATATGATGCTGGTATGTATCTCTCACGTCTGTGCCTTGCAGATCTTGCAGATATAAATTATACAAAATTTGATCTAAATGGTATTCCTGTACCGGCAATTCAGGTAGCTACAGATCTTCCAACAATAGCCTGTATGGCATCCCAGTATGCAGGATGGCGGATATCAGTTGGGAAATACTTTGGAATGGGTTCAGGACCGGCCCGATCCCTTGGACTCAAGCCAAAAGAACTATATGAAGAAATTGATTATAAGGACGATTTTTCTGCGGCAGTCCTGGTTATGGAGTCAAACAAGCTCCCAAATGAAGAAGTGGTTGAGTATATAGCAAAACATTGCAGTGTAGATCCTGAAAATGTGTTCATAGCAGTGGCACCTACAGCATCAATAGCAGGCTCGGTACAGATCTCAGCACGTGTTGTTGAAACCGGGATACACAAACTTGAGTCTATAGGATTTGATATAAATAGTATTAAAAGTGGATTTGGAGTTGCTCCAATCGCACCAATAGTAGGTGATGATACTAAATGTATGGGATCCACCAATGACTGTGTTATTTACTGTGGTGAGACCTATTATACTGTAGAATATGAAGATACTGAAAAACTTAAGGACTTTGTCCAGAAGACTCCCTCGGTCACATCAAAGGACTATGGTAAGCCGTTCTATACAACATTTAAAGAGGCGGAGTTTGACTTTTTCAAAGTGGATGCAGGAATGTTTGCTCCGGCCAAAATCACTGTAAATGATCTGTCAAGTCAGAAGACGTTTACCAGTGGAAAGATCAACCCTGACATTTTGCTTGAATCCTTTGGAATAGAATCCCTGTGATCCACAGATACGCCACCTTATGAAGGTGGTACATTTTTTTTATCCGGCTGTTCAATCTTTAATGGCAGCATCAACAACCACATGCCATACTCCGGGAGAGTATTTTTTTATTTTTCGCATTTCCAGAATTTCAGCACATCTACCAATTTCCCGGGCAGCATTTTCAATTCTCTCAAATGGCCTTTCATACATAAGGTCCTCAGGAACAGTTTCATGGTAGTGAAGGGTTCCTCCTTCGCTTTTAACTGCGTTTATTGCAGGCTTTAAATAATTGTGAGTAGTACCCACATACCCCATGATCACTCTGTCAGCTATTCCCTCTGGTGTAACATCCATACAATCGCCATATCGGGATTCCACAATATTTTCTGCATGATTCAATTTTATATTTTCGAGAGGATATTCGTGGGCTATAGGATTCATTTCAATTGCTATGATTTTTTCCGGGTTTGCATGTGTGGCTATAGGAATGGTAAAATAACCGATTCCGGCAAACATGTCCACAATAGTTTCATCATCGCCGTATGCAGACATCAAAGTTCTTTCAGCCATATTTCCTTTAGAAAACATGACTTTTGTAACATCCATCTTAAATAAACAGCCGTTCTCTTTGTGGACAGTTTCCGTACATGAACCGGCAATAATCTCTCTGTCAGGTATTCTGTACTGACCTTTGATTCCATGATCCTGTATAACCGTTTTACAATTGGGATACATATCAAGTAGACATGCAGCAATCAGATGTTTTTTATCCCATATCTTTCCAGGGATGTTCACTATAATGATGTTTCCTATAATCTGCCAGCCTGATGGCAGGAGCTGTAGTTCATGTTCTTTCAGTTCTCCATCTAATCTATCTTTGAGGGAGATTTTTTGGCAGTAATGCTCTGGCTCGTCCTGCTCAATTGTAATGGATCCTTCTACATCTCCTCTGACAGGAAGTTCCAGTATTCTTTCATTATTGATCTCTTTTACCTGAATCTTTCTGGACCTATCAATTAGCTCACATTCCAGAAGCATTTTCCTTACAAATTCTGCGTTTTTCAGAGATACCCGGATTGCCTTATTTTGATAATATTCTGGTTTTAGCTCATACATTGGTAGAGCCTGGTATAAGCAGTAATCACATTTAAATATTCGTTTATCTACGAACTTTTATATATCTATTGAACCATTATTCAATTAATGGCGCACTCACCGGATTATACTGCACTGTTTTCGACTGTGGATGGATTCATTGCACTAAACGGAGCAGTGAAGTTGCAGATACTGGAATTTTTAAAGGATGGCCCCAAAACCTTTGAGGATCTTGTTAAATATACCGGAAAAGCAAAATCCACGGTTTCGGTGCATCTGAAAGATCTAAACTCCTGTAACCTGGTAGAAGAAAAACCCGATTCAAATGACCGTAGAAAAAAAATATATGTATTAAAATCTCACTGCATGGCTCATTCTCAGGAGCCTATGATTAAACATTACCAGTGTGTGCTGCACAATTTCTCAAAAAACCTGATCGGTGAAAACGATTTTTTGATATCTACTTTCCATGCATTACGATTTGGATTTGAAGCATATGGAATTAATCACAGGCCAATATCAAGAAAGATTGGTTCTGATATTGGGAGATATATTGCTTTGAATTTCAAATCCTCTAACTTTTATGATCTGATATACGAAATAGCTCTCTTCTGGAATGAAAATGGACTGGGGAACCTTTCAATGGTCGATGGTGATCCTGTACAATTGATAATTACTGACTGTTTTGGATGCAGGACAATGCCCCATGTGAATAAAAAACTGTGTTTTTTTGAAGAAGGTATTTTTGAAGGAATTTTCCTTGAAAGATTAAATAAAAAGGTGAAGGTCAGGGAAGTTGAGTGCTGTGGCACAGGTCATGAACATTGTTTGTTCCTGGTATGCCCTGATTTTACCCTTTAAGCCGGTCAACCGGAAATAATTCCTCCAGGTAAGATGTCTTGAATCTATATATGGCTTTACAATAATTGAAGTATTTATCTGCTC
>SKZM01000028.1 GCA_007127385.1 Methanosalsum sp. | reverse complement strand
GATTTAAGGAACTCCTGTCCGAAGTTGAAAAGGGTACAGTGTACAAGAAGAGTCAGGAAGTGCAATGGGTATGCAGGAAATGTGGATATGTACATACAGGTACAGAGCCGCCGGAAGAGTGTCCTTCATGCGATCATCCATATAACTACTTCCAGGTAAAATGTGAAGAATACTGATACAGTACCTGACCAGACCATTTGATTTAAAGGGTAGTATGAATGAATGCCCTTCCTTATTTTTTTGAAAAGCTGACCCATCTGTCGAAAGGCCGCAGTGGTTAATATTTTGTATCTGTTCCTGTGTAGAGGATCAGAACCAAAATTAATAAATGGCGTCCCGACCGAGATTTGAACTCGGGTCTAAGGCTCCGCAGGCCTCAAGGATATCCACTACCCTATCGGGACATTCTGGAATTTAGCTAATGTGTTATCCTCATATAAATCTTATCATAATCTTTACATGTATCAATAAAAGTTAAATCCCCCTTACATGTATCAATAAAAGTTAAATCCCCCTTTAATGATTTATTAATCATGACACTTACTCTAGGACTTGCAGGCAAACCAAATTCTGGAAAATCCACTTTCTTTAAGGCTGCCACAATGGCAGAGGTGGAGATTGCCAATTATCCGTTTACAACAATTGAGGCAAACCATGGTGTAACCTATGTTCGTGCCGACTGTCCCTGCAGGGAAAAGGATGATCTCTGCGGCAACTGTAATGGGGGTATAAGGTATGTCCCCATTGAGGTGATTGATGTTGCAGGACTGGTACCTGATGCCCATATGGGTCGAGGTCTTGGGAACACTTTTCTTGATGAGCTGAGGCAGGCATCGGCAATAATACATGTCATTGATGCCTCAGGTGGAACGGATAATGAAGGTAATCCGGTTGATGTGGGCACGCATGATCCGGTGGATGATGTAAAATTTCTCAACCATGAACTGACAATGTGGATCCACTCAATACTCAAACGCAACTGGGAGAGATTATCAAGAAAAACCAAAGCCGAAAGCCTTAAAGTCTCCCAGGTAATTGCAGATCAGCTTGCAGGGGCAGGTGTTGATGAGGAACAGGTACATCAGGCAATACTGGCGGCAAAGCCTGGACCGGATCATACAAAATGGAGTGACCAGGAACTGTTATCTCTTTGTGACCATATCCGCATCATAAGTAAACCAATGGTGATCGCTGCAAACAAGATAGATATTGCACCCGAGGATAACCTCAGTAAACTTAAAAGTACAGATTTGATGGTTATCGGTACAAGCGCTGCAGCTGAACTGGCCCTGAGATCTGCTGCAGGGTGTGGAATTATTGACTATTATCCTGGGGATACCAGCTTCGATATCATCTGTGATGACCTGACTTCTTCCCAGAAGAAAGGCCTGCAAAGTCTTGAACATTTTTTGGATAAACACTACAGGACAGGAGTACAGGAATGTATTAACCAGGCGGTCTTTGATCTTTTGGATCTTATTGTTGTCTATCCTGTTGAAGATGAGAAAAAGTGGACCGATAAAAATGATAATATTTTGCCGGATGCATTTCTGATGAAAAAGGGTTCAAATCCCCATGATCTTGCATACAGGGTACATTCAGATATAGGTGATAGGTTCCTGTATGCGGTGGATGCAAGAACAAGGATGCGGCTGGGTGAAAAACATGAACTTGAACATAATGATGTGATCAAGATAGTTTCAACGGCAAACTGAAATAGGAACCCTTCCCAGAAATTGCTGAAAGACAACTAAGATCGATGTTTGGATCAATGTTATGATATCCCGGTTCTATAAATTCTATCTTCGACGCAGAATAATGCAAAACAGAGATTCCATTCCCGGACACATAACACTGGTACTTTCAGAATCAGGTCTGCTGGCATCTGGTGGATACGGATCACTACGATCAACTGTTGATATATGCAGGGATCTTGGTATACAGATGATTAGCATCTATGTGGATATTCTTGATACTGAGAATCGTCTCAAGCAGGAGGTGGCCGGCAGGCTGATAGCAGATCTTGAACGGATGGTGTCCCGTCTATCCTATAGTCCAAAACTTAAGATATACTCACTTGATGGAGAACTGTATAAAGAAGTAGACGGCTCAGTACCTGAGATCTTTTTTTCAGCAGGCTTTGGAGGAAGGGATGAGATCACAAAGGCAGTGAGGTCCATATTAGGCGATGTGGAAGCTGGCAGAATAAAGGTTGAGGAAATTGATGAGAATATCCTGGAATCCAGGTTGATGCTTCAGAACGAACCTGATATTGTGATCCGTGCAGGAGGCAGGAACCTTTCCGATTTTCTGATATGGCAGTCGGTATACTCTGAACTCTTCTTTACAGATATTAACTGGTCTGACATAAGGGATATTGATATTTTAAGGATCATTCGGGATTACCAGATGCGCCAGCGAAGGTTTGGACGATAATCCATTTCATTTATCATGCACTTTTCTCTCCATAACAAGTGCATTGTCGTCAGGATAATAGTTCCTGATTCTTCCCCTTACAGAAAAACCATACTTCCTATAAAATTCCTGTACCTGTATGTTATTTTCTCGCACTTCCAGAAATATCGCCCTTAAATCACGTCTTGCAGCATATTCTATGGACCATCTGATCAGCACTGATCCAATACCATGTCCGCGGTAGCGGGGATGGACTGCAATATTTGCAAGATGTGCATAGCTATTTACGACAAAAACAATAAGATATCCTGTAATCTGTTTGTCAGTCTGGTGAACAACAAATCCGGGATGGCCTGTAAAAGAATAGAATATCTCTTCAGGCCAGGGATTTGGGAATGACATCCTCTCAATTTCAAATATTTCCTTCAGGTCATTAAACTTTGCTTTCCTGATCATCTGGTCACAGGTGAATGGTCCTTCATACTTTTAGGGATATCTGTTAAAACCCTGATTTTTCAGATATTTTTAAGAATATTCACTGATTATATTGTTCCCGGATTGAGTGATTATAGATGTATGCAGTTATCGTATGCCCAAAATGCAGGTTCCATTCCCAGATAATCGAGCAGGCAGGCGCAAAGACCACCAGATGCCAGAGATGCGGGTCCACACTCCAGGTACGCAGGCTGAGATTATTGTATGAGAGTGACAGTCTCAGCAAGGCAGTAGAAGCAAGGACATGCATACAGATGAAGCTGGACGG
>SKZM01000027.1 GCA_007127385.1 Methanosalsum sp. | reverse complement strand
TTTAAATTATTTACATCTTCTTCTGTAAGAACTTTCAGTTTTATGTTTATACTTCCATCCATTTCTACTGTTTTCTGTGCCTGTAACATTTCTGCCATTGTTCGTTCAAACCTGTACCTTTTGTCTGATGCGTATACACACAAATCACTGAAACGCACCTATATATAATTATCGACCAATGATATACTTTTAATAAGCTATTCCTGTATTACTGCCAACTTAATGCACAGATTCTGGAATATTCTATGTAGAGATCATCTAATACATATGTAAACTTCACAGAATACGATAGGAATCTTCCTGTTGAATGAAACGTTTATATCACATCAATATGTCTCATTGCCAGATAAAATGGACAGACTTAAAAAGATTTTTGGCAGGAATGCCCGAGTCACAGTTCTTTAAGATCTGATAGAACATCATGGAAAATCAACATATCTATCAGATATTTCCTAGGAAACCAGGCTATCCCATTCCAGTGTTGCAGGGTTAATAGCTCCCTTGATATGAAGCCGCTGTTGTAGTTGAGAAGCCGCTTTGAAAACATATCCACACATTCAAGCTGAAATGGACAACGAGATTACACAATTAATAGTTGATTTTTACTTACGGTTTACCGAGATATGCAGCAAGTAACTGGAAGATCAATGAATACAGGTTATACGTGCCAGCCAGAGATGATAAATATTCTTTTACCACATTGAAGGAGAATAATTAAATTCAAACTCATCTACGTACTCCGGAGGCAGACCCATATTAGTGAGCATTTCTCTAAAAATTTCACGATATTCTTCTTCCGGAATTCGTTCTCCGGTATCAGCAGTTATGCTAAGATCCATACCACCCAGTTTATCCAGCTTAACAGTGTATCTGACACCATCCATCCTGTGAATAATCTCGTGATTGGGAACGATAAAGTTCATTTCACCTATCAGTTCATCATTTAAGTAAAAGGATTGTGTTGCAAATCCCTCACCGTATGTTGGAGAAACATCTGAGGCAGTACTTCTTTCACTTAGATCATCATATATTGACTGGGGATATACAGGTACATTTATGCTTATCTTTGGCTCATTTTCATCCTGGATATTATCTTTCAGAAGTTCCAAATAATTTTCAGCGGTCTGACTGTCTATTTCATAGGCATGCATAAACCTCTCAATAATCCAGCTGTTATCTGGAAGATGTTCTACTCCAAAAGGTGAAAAATAAGGATCTGGCCTGGTGTAGTTGAATACCATTACAGAGGTCTCATCTTTTTTAAAAAACATGATCTCCATTAACGAATCTTGAGTATAGTAATGTGTCACGTAGTTTAAAAGATATTCATCTCCAAATTGTTCTTTAGCCTCCAAAATTTCAGGAGAATACAATCCTGTTGCATCCCGAACCCTCACATTTACAAAATAGGGCCCTTCAACCAGGTAACCTGCATTCTCTGCACTTAGAAGAATTTCATCATATTCAATGTCACCCAGATTTTGCCCACCGGTTGAATAATAAGATGCATGATCAGAAGTGATAAGAATAAAAGCAAATGAGCCATAAACAATAGCAATAAGGACTATTAACAGTGCCAGATTCAGCATCGATTTTTTTAAAACTGTGTAATTCTTATTTTTCCAGATCATCACTGACAGTGCAATAAAAATAATAGCAAAGATTACCGAAATTATTCCGAATATGCCCATCATGATATGATCCTATCTCCTAAGTGACAACGAACCAGGACCTTAACAATGATATCTATTAAATATTATGTTTACAGATCTGGCAATACCATATAGATATATAATGATTTAAAGGTAATCCTAACCTGAGAATTAGATTGAACTATCCATAATCATTTATCATCTGGAAAGTATACGATATACGAAATTCTGAACCATACCAACTGAAGGTAATTGGATATATAGAAAAATAGAAAAGATCATTTATGTAAATTAGCCATATAATTAAGAAGTATCCTGGATCTCAGATACAGCTGGCACACATAAGATATCCACAATTTATGCAAAAATACAGCACATTCCTGTAAAATACTTCTTTCTTAAGATGCAATCCACAATTATCACAGAATCTGTTATTATTTACAGACATTTGGTCTTCCTCATCCATATTCCAGTTATGTATAACATAGTATATTTTTTTAGGATTACTAGATACTTCATAAATATAACATAAACGACTATTACTTTTATAATTCCATCAAATTATTTAATGAGATCAAAACATACCATGCAATATGTAAAGTCTACTGTGTAATGAACTTAAAATAAAGCTGGACTGATCAGTTAATAAAAAATACGATCACTCATTTATCAGATCAAGAATATAGTACATATAGAGCCATGTTAAATGGTTTACAACTAATGGAAAAAAAACATGTTTGAAATGACAGAATTTCCCGCTTTTGGACCAGGCATCATATTGGTAGGAATTTTTTTCTGGCTAATGATCATTATTGGAATAATACTTTTTTTCTTCTGGGTATTAAGAAAAATCGGATTTGTCAGTAATAGATCTTTAGAAGATGATAGTTCTGACAACCTGTCGCCTGTTGAAATCGCCAGAATTAGATATGAAAATGGAGAGATCAGCAAAGAAGAGTTTGAGGTCATAAAAAATAATCTTGATTGAATCTACGAAATGAAAACTTCTCTGCATCATTTATTATTGAGAAAATATAGATCCTACAAATCACCCTACATGTACCATATAAAGAGACCGGTAATATAAAATGCATATAATCCCAGAAGAACAAAACCTAGCCATCTGCTCAATTTTTTCTGGAAAAATAAAGGTATGATCAAAACTATCATTATCAACAGCATTACCGGAAAATCATAATTTATTGACTGTGGCAATATTGGAATTTCTCTGACAAATGGTGCAACTCCGAGTATCAACGCAATATCCATGGTATTTGCTCCAATGATATTTCCAACTGAAAGATCCTGATGCTTTTTTATCAGTGCACTGATAGCTGTGATCAGTTCAGGAACAGATGTGCCAAATGAGACGAGTGTAAGCCCTATAATTAATTCAGGAATCCCAATAACATATGCAAGTTCAACACCACTGTACACAAGCAGCCTGCTTCCAATGATCACAGCTAATGCACCAATAATGAAATACAGAATATCGCCTTTGATGTCACTCATCATTTCTTTTCTGGA
>SKZM01000173.1 GCA_007127385.1 Methanosalsum sp. | reverse complement strand
GGAGATCTAAACATTGAGACAACCTTTGAACAGCTTGGAAACAATGCAGAGAGAGGGCCTATACTGAATACTACAGGTGACTGGGGGTCCAGTGGATCCATTTCTTCTTTGAATTCTTCAAAAAAAAGAGCAGTAGCTACTCCAGTGCCGCCAAGATATTTTCGATACAGATCTTTTCGGCTTACTTTCTCAAATGTTTTTTCTGTAAGATCAATGTAGAGGACGTTTGACATATCCGAAATATCAGTCATCAGCAGTTCCCACCCACAAATTACGAAGAGGCAGCAAATTCCTGTTCTCCTGTGTCCTCAACTGTTCTCATTTCCAGCACTTCATGAGGACAGAACCCTGTGCATACTCCACAATGCCTGCACACTATTGCTTTCTGTTCTCCGTCCATATGTATTGCCCCGATTATACATGCATCCATACATTTTTCACACCCATCACACAATTCCTTATTCAGAATAACGCCTCCACCTTTTCTTTTTGAAAGAGCGTTCCTGGGACATGCTTCAGCACACGGAGGATCAGTACATGCGTGACATACAATGCACACAAAGGCATTTTCAATTCCCCCGCTTGTCCTTATAACAATTGCACTATTCTTAATGGATACAGTTCTGTAGTATGTTCTGGAGCATGCCATCATACAGGAATAACACCCGATACATCGGGCCTGGTTTATAATTTTCAATCTGGAAGATATACTGGCACCCCACATTATACCCGATATGAATAAAGATTATCTAGTATTGATTAAGGAAAAGTGATCAAATTAATCGATCACTCCTCCCCTGCTTGCAGATCCTGCAAATTTCTGATAGCGAGCAAGATAGCCTTTTACCTCTTCTTTTAGTGGATGTGTCAGGGACTCTTCTCTAAGCTCCAGTTCATCTTTATCAATATTTAGATTTAAGATCCTCTCAGGTATATTGATCTCTATTTCATCTCCATTCCTCACAAGAGCAATCGGCCCCCCTGTAAGGGCTTCAGGACAAACATGACCTATACAGGGTCCTCTTGTTCCCCCAGAGAATCGCCCATCTGTGATCAGTGCAACTGAATCAATAAGACCAAGACCTGCGATAGCAGACGTCGGTGATAACATTTCCCGCATTCCGGGTCCACCTTTTGGACCTTCATAGCGTATCACTACCACATCATTTTCTTTAACATCACCATCCATTATCCCTTTCATTGCTTCTTCTTCACTGTCATAGACCTTTGCTGGTCCGGTATGAACAAGCATTTTATCATTTACAGCAGATTGTTTTACGACTGCTCCCTCCGGGGCCAGTGTCCCCTTAAGTATAGCAATACCACCTTCCCGGTGTACAGGCTCTTCAAGGGTCGAGATTACCCTTTTATTCACTTCAGGGTTGGCAATTACAAAGCTATCCAGGTTCTTCTTTAATGTATTCCCGGTTACGGTCATGACATCCATTGAAAGCATTGGTTCAAGCTGCATGATAATTGCCTGAACACCACCTGCCCGATCAAAATCAAGCATCAGATCATCGCCACCAGGTCTTAGTGAAACCAGATGAGGCGTAGTTTTACTCAGTTCATCAAATAAATCAAGCGGAAGTTCCATTCCAAACTCATGGGCAATTGCTGGCAAATGAAGTGTTGTATTTGTACTTCCTCCAATTGCCATATCTACTTTTATTGAGTTTTCAATTGCATCAGCAGATACGATCTTACTCGGAGTAAGATTTTCATAAAACATCTGAACGATCCTTTCACCGGATTCTTTTGCAATGCGTATTTTTTTGGCATCAACAGCATGAGCTGTTGCACAACCAGGAAGGCTCAGGCCAAGTGCCTCTGTTACACAGGCCATTGTATTTGCAGTAAACAATCCTGCACATGAACCTGAACCACCACATGAAAGGTCTTCAAGCATCATAAATTCCTGTTCTGTTATTTTGCCCCTCTTATATTCTCCAATTCCTTCAAAAACGGATACAAGATCACGGCACTGGTCCCCAGAAAATCCAGGGAGCATCGGACCTCCGGTAACAACTATAGTAGGAATATCCAGTCTGCCAGCAGCCATAAGATGACCGGGTACTATCTTATCACATGTAGGTATAAGCACCATTGCATCAAACTGGTGAGCCTGAACCATTAGTTCTATGGTATCTTCAATTGCTTCCCTGCTTGGAAGAGAATATTTCATTCCTTTATGCCCCATGGCAAGGCCATCACATATCCCGATTGTGTTAAACTCAAAAGGAACGCCTCCGGCACTTCTGATACCGGCCTTAACGCCTTCTGCAAGTTTATCCAGATGAATATGTCCCGGTACAATCTCATTCCAGGAATTTACAACTGCTATAAACGGCTTTTCAATTTCAGAATCTGTTAGGCCTGTAGCTTTCAACAGTGAACGATGTGGAGCTTTTTCGATACCTTTTTTAATGCTGTCACTTCTCATGAGATCAACTCACCTATTATACTAAATATCAATCAAAATATAAGAAGACTTTTATGATGACACGGGACATTGAGCATTATTTGTATCGATTGTTCAATTTGGAAAATCTATTAGGAGATAGATAAGCAAATAGATCAAAAAGGTAGAATGTATATTAACTATAAAAAAAGTATATCGTATATTTCAAATAATACAGTTGAATATGAGTAAAACATAGATTATTAAGATTTGCATATAATTAATTGAATATATTATTAAGTATATTATAAATTGATTATTAAGTTTAACAAGGAGATCATATGAAAGTCCTAATTATAGACGGATATGTGGATGAACCAGCATGTCTGGGAGTATCTCCCTATATTTCCCCCTATCCAAGATACATTGCAGGCGCTCTCCGCGATCGCAGAGTTCCACAAAGGGACATACATTATGTAACAATTGACGGGATTAGAGCCCATCCCCGCCAGTCTGAGAAGCTCATTAGAAATGCAGAAATAGTAATAGTAATAGCCGGATCCACAGTACCTGGAAAATACCTCAATGCAACACCCATAAAACCGGATGAGATCCAATCAATATTGAGAACTGCATCCGGGCAGAAGATCCTTGGAGGACCAATTCATTTTGGATTCGCAGAAGAGGGAGGAACGGTTGCAAAAGAATTCAGAGCAGCTGACGAAGACATAACGCTGGTAAAGGGAGATATTGAGGCATTTGTATATGATATGATTGGGAAAAGCCAAAATATACTGGATCCTGAAACTATTGATCCAAGATTAAGAAGTATAG
>SKZM01000023.1 GCA_007127385.1 Methanosalsum sp. | reverse complement strand
GCTGTATCAGTTTCCACATGTTCTGCATAAGCAGTGTAAGTTTTAAAGAATCAAAATCGTCGTAATCACTTAATTTATTGCCTGCTCCCACAACTCCAACAATGCGCTCCCCATCAAATATGGGTACTGTTACATGATTCTTCAGTTCTACATGACCCTCAGGATATCCTTTTTTCAACGAATCAGGTTCACTGTAATCATTAGTTATCACCGGTTTCCTTTGCCTTACCGATTCTCCCCAGAGACCTGTGGTCTTTAGAGGATACACGAACTTCTTATCTTCGATCTTACATTCCTTCATTGCATTTTTTGACCATGAATGCATTGTAAGAACACTTTCATCAGCATTTGTGAATGCCAGATACCCCAGTTTGCTATCTGTAAGCCTGACGGCTTCTTCACGGGCAAAATCAGTAATTTCCTGTAAGTTTGTACCGACCATCTGGTTCATTTTCAGAAGCGATTCCATAAGCTCCTGGTTTAGTTTCATCTCATGTTCTGATTTCTTGCGATCTGTAATATCAAAAATAATACCCTCATAATTGATCAGGTTTCCATCATCATCACGGCGGATCAGTGTTCTCTCATTGACCCATTTTATATCACCTGATTTGGTTATTATTCGGTAATCGATCGTAAATCCCGGATAATCGGTCATATTTGATTTTGAAAAAAGCTTAAAAACCTTGCCCAGATCATGCGGGTGTATTATATCCGCAAATTTCAATTTTCCTGAGATAAACTCGTCAGCTTCATATCCAAACTGGAGAATATTATCGGATACAAATTCAACAGGCCAGCCGTTTTCAGCCTTCCACAAAAATATGACTGCAGGACTGCTGTTAATTATTTTATCTAATTCTCGATAGTCTCTATCATTCATTATTTAACCTGTTACTTTCAAATTTCAGGTAATTTTTCAAAGTATATAACATGATTGGTTCCATGGTGTTCAATCAGGAGTACAGCTATACAATCACGATGCTTTCCCGGGAATGAAAAGATAAAGCCCGTAATTTATATATATGTTAACGGTGTTAACTAATGGTGGTGAATGTAAAATGAGGGATCGTTTTTGTTGACAGGTCAGTGAATAAAATGTATAACGAAACAGATATCAGTACCAGAGAGAACAGTCATAAAAGCATTGAAGATATGCCACCATCTGCAAAGCTTGTATACAAGGTTCTGGAATATAGAGGATTCCTGACCCCAAAAGAGATTGCCAGAGAAAGTCAGCTTCCACCAAGGACTGTAAGATACGCATTAAGCAGGCTTAAAGGAGGTAACTTCCTGATGGAGAAATTCTGCTTCAGGGATGCAAGACAGATACTCTATGGAGTAAAGGATAATGGTACTGCCAGAACTTCAGTATCAGGGCAGAACACTTAAGAAGGTTATTTTAAATTGACCGGCATAAATCGTTCATATGCCGGTCAGATATTGTTGATCATTTACCTATTCTCAAATCAAATCCAGCACGAGATCAAATAGCATGGATGCGCCCGTTGACCTCTTCCCCAAGTTCTGTCAGCTGATATGCCTCACCTTTTTTCTCAATAAGTTCCCTCTCCATTAGTTCATCAAGTATTTTCTCCACAGATGGACGATACACATGCATCATCTTTGCAATGCGGTCGGCATCTGCTTCCCCCTTCGATCCCAACAACTCCAGCAATTTCTGGCGGTTGTTGCTTCCTGTAACAAATCCTATCAGTTCATCCATGATCTCACAATCTAATATTTATTGAACCTGATATAACTAGTTTATGTCCTGTAAATTGAACCATCCATTATGGGGAATACTTTTAATATGGTCAGATATATTCTAGTGTTGGCGGGCTAGTCCGGGTAGCTCGGCGTTACCTGTAACCTAAAATCGCCGATATGTAGGGGACGAAGCCAAGGGAAGGTGCCTCAATCAGGCACGGACCTGTGAACTCAACTAAGAAGCTCCGTCCTGCTTGGACGATGTAGACACAGGGGCTTGCTGGAGAGCAGGTCTCGGTGTCCTCACTGCGGGAACCGGTCAAGGCCCGGAAGGGAGCAGACCAACTGCGGGCATACGTCGCTTGCAGGGTCACGGAGTGGAGAAGAGATCACAGATCATCCGTGTCTGTGCGAAGCATCGACCTGCGGCATGCCCGTCAATTACAATTGATCAGATCAAATTAACCGGCATAGCAAATAACATAGAAAAAGATTATATATTTCCACTGCATTTGTGAATATCTGCTCAGATACCAGTACAGAGATTTCAGAGACGAGGTAGCCAAGCCCGGTATGGCGCAGGATTGCTAATCCTGTGGTGCTCTGCACCTCGGGGGTTCGAATCCCCCTCTCGTCGCTATATAATATGATATATCCAATATCCGATCAATCATATCAGGTAACTACCATGAAAGTACTTCCAACAGTAACACGCTCAGAGTCTGAAAAAGGCAGTAATGACACCAGATCCGATAAAGGATGTGGAAGCGGGAGGTGCAGTGGAGATATATTTGGAATCACAGCAGGTGCAGAAAAGGATGAAGTGATCAGAAACATCACTATCTATATAGTCAGCGGAGTGGTTATGATAGTGATAGCTTACCTTATATCAAAACTGCTTACAGTTCTTGTAGGATGAAAAACGGTTTACAATTAAGGGTTGCTCAGCTATCTTCTAATTTACGGTCATGGGGGAATCTCATATGACTGCCACAGTTAAGACAGGTGATCAGTACATAGTTTCTGCGAAGACGCACCCTTGAACTGGCCCCAGGCACAAGAAAAGTATCACAGCTCCTGCATACTCTGCGTCTGAGATGGGAAGGTATACTGACCCTGTGCCGCATACCTATTTTTCTGGCCAGTGATACGTATCTGTTGCTGCGATTTAGATTACTGGCATACTCAAGTTCTGCAAGCTTGAACAGTCTTTCAATGCGCTGAGAGGCCATATCCTTGATAATAGCCTTCTTTTTTCTTCTGTTTCTTCCCATCGATTACCTCTATATTATTCATTAGTTACTTTCAGGATCGAAACCTTAATTGCTGGATTTTTCTCATGCACCAGCTCCCTGAAAAGTTCAGGATCTGCTTCGGTACCATCTATCATACCGTAATGCATCGGAATTACCACCCGGGGCGAGATAACAGCTGCAGCTTCTGCAGCCTCTACCTCATCCATAGTATAGGTCCCGCCGATTGGAAGCAATGCAACATCTGCAGAAATCTTATTCATCTGAGGTATTAAATCAGTATCTCCTGCATGATATATCTTAATATCGTCTATTGTAATTATATATCCAACCCCTTTTCCGGATGGATGGAACTGCTTATCAATATTGTATGCAGGCACTATCTCTATTTCAAAGTCCTTTACCTTAAGCTCTTCATCAAAGTGATCCCCGGGATTTACAGAACGGGTATCGCCTACAAATCGGAGTTCACATGATTCAGGTACCAGAACAGTAGCATCTCCTTTCCACAGTTTTTGAACCTGTTCCTGACTGCAATGGTCATAATGGTCGTGTGTGATCAGTATCAGATCAGCCCGGTCCTCAAAATCAATATATTCAGGAAGAGAATAGGGGTCAATGTACACGATCTTATCTTCTCCTTTTATCATGAACCCTGCATGGCCCAGCCATTTGATGATAACATTATCAACTTTTGCAGTATCTTCTGATTCCATAATTATACTCCTTGTACTCATAGTATATATTATATGAACAAATTAACATGAAAGCAGGTTTTATGTTTATCGGATGATATATACTGCTCCAGGAGTTCATTTTAAGCTTTTTTGATTCAAAAAAAGAACTGTATCATATTATTAACAGCAGAGTTTGACAGATAGTTTATACTGTACTCTATTTTCGGTAACAATTAAATAGAGGAATATAATCTAGGACAGTAGGAAATTTTAGGTCGCAAAATCAATATTCTGTTCTGTACAGTCCAGCAGGAGAGGTCAGTATAAAAAATATCTTTGAAAAAATAGGAATTTTTATCGAAGATAACAAATTCATTATATTTCTAATTGCAATACTGATGGTAGTTGTGGCCCTGCATGGTACACAGTACATTGAAATGGAGACTGGCACAGAAACCTTTACAGAAAAAAATTCAAGACTATACCAGAATTTTGAACACCTATATCTCAATATCTTCAGTGTCCAGTCCATCCCGGTGATGATAGAAGGTGGAGACACTGACAGTCCGGAACTTCTTGATGCAATTGACCGCATGGACCATCTTACCAGATCCATCCCTGGTGTGACAGGTACCACAAGCACTGCAGCTGTTGTAAAAGAAGCAAACTTCCAGAAAAACGGAAGATATGAAATACCTGACAGCAGCCAAAAGATCGAATCCTATCTCACAGCCCATAACACACAGAACCTGGTACCGCAGGACAGCGTCACAATAATGTACATCAATATTGAGAACGATATTGATGAGAATAAACTGCGACAGATAAATGATGAGCTTGTAAATTCCATTGCCCTTGCCCAGTTCCCTCCAGGGTATACTGTGACCGTTACCGGGTTTATTACATTCAATATGGCAATGGAAGACCTTATGAATGAGACCACCGGCAATCTGTTAATAGTCTCGGGCCTGTTCATGATAATTGCACTTTATGCCATATTCAGGCATGTAAGGTGGAGAATCCTCCCACTTCCATTGGTATTTCTTGGAATAATATACACTTTTGGTGCCATGGGATATCTGAGAATACCCCTGACAACAGCCTCTATGGCAGCATTTCCAATACTTATAGGCCTGGGAATTGATTATGCAATTCAGTTCCATAACCGTATTGAAGAAGAGCTGCATAGAAACGATAATGAAGCATTGGCAGTGATCGAGACAATAAAGCACACGGGTCCTGCAGTTTTTATAGCCTTGATCATAACATCCCTTGGTTTTGTTTCACTGCTTACTTCAACGGTCCCTATGATACAGGATTTTGCAAAACTGCTTCTTATTGGGATCCTGTTGTGTTTTATGACCTCTCTTTTTTTAGGCGTGTCACTGATCTACGGACTGCACAGGATAAGAAAAAGAAGAGAAGAATTTGCACAGAAATACAATCTCAGGTTCCTGGCCCCTTCCCGTAAAAAAAAGAAGTCTCAGGATGATGAAATGGAAAATGAGGCAATGGTGCAGATGCTCAGCAAGATCTCAACTATTACTGCCAGACATCCTGCAATCATTATTGCAATTGCCGGGTTTCTGTGCATTGGTGGTCTCTATGCAGATTTCTCAGTACCCCTTGAAGCTGATATACGTAGTTTTGTTCCTCAGGACATGCCAGAGCTGATAGATCTCAATCGTCTGGGAAGCTATCTTGGAGGGCAGGATTCAATCAATCTCATTGTAATGACAGATAACAATGCAGATCCTGAACTACTCATGTGGATGGATGACTTTGAATCACACCTTGTGGATAGGCGAAGCCATGTTCATGGATCATCCAGCATAATCCAGCTGGTAAAGGCAGAAAACGGAGGTAATATCCCCCAGTCCTCTGAACGGATTGAAGAGATATATGAGAATATTCCTGATGCACAAAAGGATATGTACATTTATGGAAGCACCATGATGCACATAAACCTGCATATTGGTGATGCTTTTGGAGTTCTGGGGCTTGAAGGAATGGAAGTCCTGGTTGATATAATCGAAGAAGATACAAAATGGATGCCACCCCCACCAGGAGTGCATATCACCGCGACAGGTGATCCTGTTGTGTTCACTGAAGTGATATTTGCATTAACAGACGGCAGGACAATGATGACACTCTTTGGTCTTACACTGGTATTTTTCGGATTGCTGGTAATATACCGTGATCCTGTGAAGGCATTAGCCCCTGTTATTACGATGTTGATGGTCGTTGGGTGGAACGGTGGTGTAATGTATTATACCGGTATCGAATATACCCCGATGACAGCCACCCTGGGGGCACTTATACTGGGAATTGGATCAGAGTATGCAATACTTATGATGGAAAGGTATTATGAAGAAAAGGAGAAAGGTATGTCCCACTTTGAGGCAATGCATGAAGCAAATATAAAGATCGGTAAGGCCATAGCTACCTCCGGCCTTACTACTATCTTCGGATTCTCTGCACTGCTTGCATCCCCATTTCCCATGAACCAGAATTTTGGTTTGGTCACGGTTATTGATGTGGGTCTTGCACTTATGGCGACATTTGTAGTATTCCCTGCAGTCATGTTACTCCTGGACCAATGGAGGGATCGCAGAATTGCCGCAAAGAAACAGCGTACTGCTGCCATTAACATAGATACAGTTTAAGGAGAGGAAGGTTGATTCTTATGAAATTCTGGAATTACATTTCGTGGGCAGGAAAATACATCACCCTGGCTGCAATAATACTTATTGCAGTATCGGTTTGTGCAGCAGGTCCATTTACAGCTTCAGCTGCTGACAACGGGGAACTACTGGCCCCGGGATATGGATTTTCTACAAACTATTACAGAGGGTATGGTGAACCAGACATCAATTTCTCCATTATTGGTGACCCTGAGTTTGAACGTGGAGAAACTGCAATGCTAAAGATCAATCTGGTCAACAGGGGTGTACTTTATGGATTCAAAGCAGACAAAAAAGTCGGAACCAACGATAATAAAGCCCACGAACTCTCACTTAGGGAACTTGAATATGAAGCCAGACGCACAACTGCTATTGGTCTGAATGCAAAGCTTGAATCCGGCACTGATTATATAGAGATCGATCCGGGAACCAGCAGTCACAACATAGAAAAGCTTGTCCCTGGTGAACTTCCTGAAGATCCTCTGGAGTTCAGGATCAGAATTTCAAACAATGCCCCTGCCGGAGAATACATCCTTTCTATCCCGATTTCCTATAAGTACCAGAACCAGGCACGCATGACAAACAGTCAGACTGCATTGATAGGACTGCCTGATCTTGATCACACGACACATTACAGAAATGTGAACAAAACATTATATGTTCCCATCCAAATTAAAGAAAGTCCTAAATTTGAGATCACACAGATAGAGGGTTCAGAAAAACTGTATCCAGGCTCCAGCAAAACAATCAGTGTTACCTATAAAAACATTGGAGAAACAACAGCAGAAGATGCCGTACTTAGAACTGTATCCATTATACCCTTAAGTACAGAAAGATCAACAATATATCTTGGAACAATGCAGCCGGGGGAGGAGAGAACTGTTACTTTCGATGTTCTTGCCCAATCTGATGCGGTTGGTAAAGGATATAATATCAATTCAGAGATCAGATATCTTGACACTGACAATGAGCTGAGATTTTCAGACGATCTGAAAATAGGAATTGAAGTTGAACCTGCTGGAAAAAGAATAAGTCCGGGGCTTCTTGCACTTATTGGGATTATCATTCTTGTGATATATCTGATATTCAGTGTTATCAAAAATATTGATCATTACAAATAATCTATGAAAAAATACAGAGATGAGGTGTATTAATGAAAAATTCGGCCAATAAAAGAACAGCTCTAAGAATCATCATATTACTCTCCCTGATCACAGTCTGTATCCTGCCAGTAACAGCTCAGCCACCCCAGCATTTTAATTTTGGAGACAACTACTATACAACCTTTGGTTCTCCGGATGTCTCTGCCACTATCGTAGGCAGCAATGAATTTTCAAGAGGAGATAAGACAACGGTTGAGGTCAATCTCATGAACAAGGGCAAAATTACAGGATTTAGATCAGATATTGATGCAAGATCAAATGACCTCGACATCAAATTACAGCAGATAGAAATGCAATACGAGTCACAGAGAACCACAGCAATCGGTATTGTAGCAATACTTGGTTCACCGCATCCTGACATAAAGGTCAGGTCAGGGCCACAGGAGGCAGGTACTCTAAGGTCAGGGGAGCAGACATCAAATCCACTGGAGTTTGATATCGAGATTACAAAAAACGCAAGTCCTGGGACCTACCCTCTTATCCTGAATATATTATATGGATACCAGGAGAATGTACAGGTTAGCGGTGATGATGAAACTGATCTGGGAATCACCAATATGGAAATAGGAATGTGGTATGACGTGAAAAGCCAGAACGTAACTATACCGGTCCAGGTCAAAGATGAAGCAAAATTCTCAGTAACGGATGTGGAGAGTGAATTGAGGGCAGGTGATGAGGGACTCCTCTATGTAACATATACCAATACCGGTGAAATGCCTGCAAGGGATTCAATAGTGAGGATCACAGTGACTGATCCATTCAGCACTACGGATGATCAGACGTATCTGGGCCTTCTTGAACCCGGGCAGAGTGAGGTAGCAGTGTTCAGACTGGATGTTTCAGATGCCGCCATACCTAAGATGTACTCTATAACCAGTCAGATAAGATATGAGGATACTGACGGTCATGATCGAATCACCGATATTATGAGAGTTCGGACTGAAGTCTTACCTCCTGATCCTATGAGGAACACATACATCGTACTGGGAGTTACTGCAGTGATCCTGATTGCTGGATTGATCGCATTCCTTATCTATAGAAGACAAAATGACAGATCAAATTGAAGATCTGTTATTCTTAACTTCTTTGGCCAGCATCAACTCAGGTGATTTAATAGTAACATACACCTTATCTCCTTTTTTAATATTCAGCTTATCCACAGCTCCCGTGTTACCCAGGCTTTATCAGAGATGGATCCCGGGCTATTTTTTCGTCAGGATTTTCAAAAAATCATCTTTTTCTTTAATCTCAGTTATCCTTCCTTTATGCATAAGGGCAATCCTATCTGGTAAACCCCTTGTCTGGAATATATTGTGTGTAACCATCACAATACAGGCTTTTCTTTGTTAAGCATACTTTTAAATTATTTTATAAATTATACCTACATTTGCAAGGTCAAGATTGGGAGTTGATACATCCATCAGCAATACCGATAGATTAAAAACAAATGAATTTTCTTCATATGTTGTATCTCCAAATATAGATCAATATTTTAAATGATATGTTTGATAAAACATAACAGTATATAAAAATTCGATTATATCCAAGATCTGAAAGATCACAAGTTAACATGTTTAGGAAAAGATAAAATAGCACTATGCCAATCAAACAAGCGATCACATTTAACAGAAAATTCATTGAACAAATATTATTCAATAAATAAAAACAGAAGGATTCAACATGGAAAGTTACCAGATTTTTATGATATTGTTGTCGGCATACATTTTAATACTGATAACTATTGGATTGTATTTTACGAAAAGACAGAGAAGCTTAACGGATTTCTGGCTTGCGGGGCGTGATGTACATGCAGTAGGGATTGGATTCTCAGCTGCAGCTTCATGGCTGACTGCAGGTGCCATTCTCTCAGTGATCGGATTCTACATGCTTCTTGGAATGGGATCGATCTGGGGTTTTGTTGCACCAAACATACTGGCCCTCCTGATCATTGCTTTATTTGTCTCAAAAATAAAGAGTCTGCCATCAATTACCCAGCCAGAACTGCTGGAACATAGATACAGCAGCAAGATAAGGGCACCTATTGCAATTATAATAACTATTGTCATGATCTTGTTTGCAGTTGCTGACATCAAGGGATTTGCCCTTGTACTGGAAGTGCTGTTTGGTCTAAGTCCGATATACGCTGCATTGATCGTTGCACTGGCAGTGTCAGCTTATGTAACACTTGGAGGGCTGCATGCAGTAGTCTGGACAGATGCTCTCCAGTTCATGTTCCTTTCAACATTTATTATACTTATGGCAGTAATTATTACCGGAGCTGCAAACGGTGCTGAAACTTTGTTTGATGTTTCAGCTCTAAGTCTCTCTCACGCCGCAGGCAGTGTGTCATCTGACTGGTGGAATCCCTTTTCTATAGGCCTGCCAATGGTGCTGATATTTGTACTTGCCATCATCCCGGGCTGGATAACTGAACAGGATCCATGGCAGAAGATCTGGGCCGCAAAAGATGCAAGGTCTGCAAAGATCGGTATGGTGAGTGGATCACTGCTTGTTGCGATTGTATTTGGAGCATGTGCTTTCATAGCGCTTGGACTCAATTCAATCTACCCTTCAATCGCGGAACTTGGATATCCTGCAGGAATGGCTCAGGCAGAACCTGCCCTTCTTGAATTCATATCAAGTATATTCTCACCGTTTGTTATTGCCCTTGCAGCTATTGGACTTGCTGCAGCGGCCATGTCATGTGCAGACACATTTGCAACTTCAGGCGCATCATGCCTGTCCCGGGATATCTATCAGAGGTTCATAAAGCCTGATGCTACAATGAAGGAAATGATGGTAATCAACAGGATAAGCGTTCTTCTGATCGTGATAGCTGCTACGATCACATCATTTTTCATTGAAAGTATCATCTATGCCATCCATATTGCAACCTTTATTGCCAGTGCATCTTATTTCTTCCCCCTGATGGGAGGAATATACTGGAAACGTGCCACAACACAGGGTGCAATAGCTGGAATTATCATTGGTGCTACACTCCAGATCGGGTTTACCATACTTGACATTATAAAAGAACCGGTCATGGGTGTTCCATACCTTGAAGCTGTACATCCTGCACTGATGGGACATGGAGTAATTCTGAGTATGGCACTTAGCGGAACAGCATTCTTCCTGATATCCTTTATGACAAAACCATCGGACAATGTCAACCTTGCACCTTTTTTCAAAGAAGCTGCACAGGAGCTTGTTAGAGAAGAGGTAAGATCAGTTGATGAATCAAGTCCTGAATATAATGATTATCTTAAACTGTTACGTGAGAAAAGAGCCGGAGATCGTGCACATCTGGACCTGGAAATTACTACATCAGCTACTGTCAACTGGGCCAGATTTAGTGATGGACTCAAAAATGCCCATCCTGTATGGGTTACTCCGGGTGGTTCAGACTCGATCTACAGGCTGATAAATTCAGATATGCTTGCATGCATTAAAGTAACCCGAGGTAACACCCAGAAGGAAATATGGTTTGCATCAGAACCGCCTGTAGAATTGGTGGATTCCCTGAGAAAGGAAATCTACATCGCTTTCAAGGAAATACAGGAAGCACTCCATGAAATGGGAGTAATCGTTGATCTCAAAGAAACTGAGTAAGGTATTAAATGAGATTGAAAACCGTATGCATACTGGCAATAATGGTGTTTACAGCCCTTATTGCCGGATGCATTGATGATCTGGTGCCTGTCGAAGATCCGGAGATCACAGACCCTGGCATATATGAATTTGAGATTTTCATAAATGAAACCATTGATCCCGGTGCAGTACAGAACACTACCAGTATATATCTCACAGATAATGATACTGTCAGAGTCGTTCACATGGTGATAAGCACCAGCAGAATAGAAATTATACCAATGGAACGGCTAATCAGAAGCAGTGGAGACACTGTCGGAGATATTTTGATACTAGCTGCCCCATCAAATACAACTGAACCTACTGTAGAAGCATTCAACCGATTTGCAAAAGGTCCCGAAATCAACGAATTAAAAATCACCGAATATACCATATCGGACGAGATCAGCAGGGGAAGAGAGCATATATATCTGGATTTTGAGGAACCGGTTACAGGATTTGTTGCATACACACTTTTTGACCAGGGACAACAGGACTTCATGTATACACTGACTTCTCCTGAAATTGTACGTGTTGTTATTCCAGAGGAATACACCACTGGAAACCGTTTACTGGGATACCCCAGGCCGGATCCTGATGAAAGGTTTCAGGATGAGAATGGAAGAGATGTACTTATATGGCACAGGCGGGACCATGATTCTGAAGACTCCCGGGAATTTATTTCAGTCGGGTACTATTCAAGATCTGCTCCCTCTGTGCTCACCTACAGTGCACTGATCCTTGCAGCCGGAGCAATCATCGTTATTGCTAATTATTACCGTAACCGGAAAAAGATCAAAAAAATAAAAGAAGATATGGATTACCGGATAAACGGCAAGGATAAGTAAAAGATAAGGGCGGGCATTGGTTTAGTAATTCTTAATATATATATAACATTAAAACCAATATTATTTTAGTCCACTGGAGATAATTTCCAGTCAGACGGTAGGGGCTCTTAAATTCAGTAAAG
>SKZM01000071.1 GCA_007127385.1 Methanosalsum sp. | reverse complement strand
CAGAATAATGAATCCCCATCATTCTGCAATCGTTGTGTATCATCCTGCTTAAAATTTATGTACAGTTTTATTCCTCAGGAGATTCCTCATCAGTTTCAATATCATCTTCTCCTTCATCTGCCAGATACCTGGCAAATGATTCAATGCTCTGATCATAATCCCTTCCGGACTCGGAAGATGATGCAGGTCTGATTCGGGATATAGCTCTCTTGAAATGTGATTTATTCACAACTATTTTTTCCAGGTTCTGCTTCATATCAGCTTTGCTCATATCTGGTTTTATGAAATCTCTCAGTGCAAGCATTGTAGCTTCCCTGCAGATAGATTCAATATCAGCTCCTACATAACCCTCAGTCATACCGGCGAGTTCTGAAATTTCCACCTCATCTGCAATAGGTTTTCCTTTAAGATGAATTGAAAATATCTTCTCGCGGGCCTTTTTGTCAGGAGGTCTTACATAGATCAACCTGTCAAACCTACCCGGACGAAGCAGTGCCGGGTCTACTATATCTGGCCTGTTGGTAGCTGCAACGATCACCACATCCTTCAGCTCTTCAACACCATCCAGTTCGGTCAGTATCTGACTGACAACACGTTCACTTACGTGCGAATCTGAACTCATTCCCCTGCGAGGAGCAATGGAATCGATCTCATCGAAGAATATAACTGTTGGTGCGGATTGTTTTGCTTTCCTGAAGGTCTCACGCACAGCGCGCTCTGACTCACCAACATATTTGCTCAAAAGCTCAGGACCCTTTATGCTAATGAAGTTTGCCTCACTTTCACTTGCCACTGCCTTTGCAAGCAGGGTTTTACCTGTGCCGGGCGGTCCAAACAGCATGATACCTCTTGGAGGTTTGGTATTGACGGCCTCGAAGAGTTCAGGATATTTCAGGGGCCATTCAACTGCCTCCATAAGTTCCTGTTTGGCTTTATCCAGCCCACCGATATCATTCCAGTCAATATGAGGTACTTCCACAAACACCTCCCTCATGGCTGAAGGCTCAATGTTCTTCAATGCTTCTTCAAAGTCTGATTTTTTGACCTCCAGTTTATCCATGACTTCCTGAGGAATATCTTCCTCAATCTTGATATCAGGAAGGATCCTTCTCAGTGCATGCATTGCGGCTTCCTTTGCAAGTGATGAGATATCTGCACCCACAAATCCATGAGTAACATCTGCAATATCTCCCAGGTTGAGATCCTTCTCAAGAGGCATTCCTCTGGTATGCACATAGAGTATCTGCAATCTTCCGTTTCGATCAGGAATGCCAATCTCGATCTCCCTGTCAAATCTGCCTCCACGTCTGAGAGCCTCATCTATTGAATTTGGACGGTTGGTGGCTGCAATTACAATTACTTCACCTCTTGTTTTCAAGCCATCCATCAATGACAGGAGTTGTGCCACAACCCTACGTTCAACTTCGCCAGTAACCTCTTCACGTTTTGGCGCAATGGAATCGATCTCGTCAATGAATATGATAGTCGGAGCATCACGTTCTGCTTCCTCGAACACTTCTCTCAGTTTCTGCTCACTTTCACCATAGTACTTGGACATGATTTCCGGTCCACTAAGAGATACGAAATTCGCATCAGTTTCAGAAGCTACTGCTTTTGCTATCATGGTCTTACCAGTTCCCGGGGGTCCGTACAGAAGGACACCCTTTGGAGGTTCAATGCCAAGCTTCTGGAAAAGTTCGGGATGCCGCAGAGGAAGTTCAATCATTTCTCTTACAAGACCGATTTCCCTCTTTAAGCCTCCAATGTCCTCATATGATATCTGTCCGGTCTTTACCACTTCTTCAGCCGGCTTTTCCTTAAGTATGACTTCAGTATTCCTTGTAACTATTACAGGTCCTGAAGGATTGGTAGAGACCACCACAAATGTCAGGGGATTATTAACTGCCTCAATTCTGATCTTCTGGCCTCGGGATATGGGCCTGCCTTCAATTATGCGATGTATATACCGCGCACCGCCTACTATACGTATCGGCTGGAGAGGAGCAAGGGTTACGCGTTTGGCTTCTCTGGCATCTATTTTTTTTATTGCCACCTTGTCATCAATTCCAACCCGCAGGTTATTCCTGATATTCCCATCGATCCTGATGATGTTCTTCCCAACATCATCCAGATAACCTGGCATTACCCGGGCATAGCTTTTCTCCTTACCTGTAATTTCAATTACATCTCCGCTCACAAGACCCTGTCTCTGCATCAGATCAGGATCAATCTTTGCAATACCCCTTCCAACATCACGATGATAGGCCTCAGCAACCCGTACAAATGTATCTGCTGTCATAATCATTCACCTCTTTTGCTTATTTTCCAGTATCTGTGACCATTAACGATTGTACATTCAATGAATTCCCTCCTGTGAAGAGAAGACAGATATGCGTTAATGATGGCCGGTTCTATCCCCAGATTGTATGAAAGTGATGCAAGATCACAGTCATCTGCCAGCAGTTCATGCAATATTCTGGCCTCAAGGGAGTCTTTTGTATTATGTTCAATAAATTCATCACAGGCATCCATTATCCTATTGATCTCTGCTCTAAGTTCATGCTGTCTGGTCACAAGATCCCGTATTTCTGCTTTTATATCCTGGATCTTCTGACTCATCTCCAGAATGTCCAGAACGAAATCATTTGCTATTTCATGATTAACATGGACATGACCTCTGGAACCGTTTGCCTGTGAAATGGAGAAAGTCTGTATTGATGCAACATATGAATTGGGAGACAGGGAGATATCCAGATATACATTATTACTGATACTGAAATATTTGCGTCTATTGGAATCGAAGTGGCACCTGACAAGTCCGGCATCCTCCAGCATGCTCAAATGGCTGATTATTGCCTTTGGACCAACTTCCAGTTTTTTAGAGATTTCACTCACATAATATGGACGGTTTGAAAGGATCTGAAGTATCTTTCTTCTATTTTCATTTCCAAGTATATCCAGAATGATAGATGCATCCATCAAAGTCCCCCGTCAAATACAATTACTGCTCTGCATCAAATTGTTTACCTTTCACCATTGAGAATCATATTATCTCTTGGTTACTAACTATAGGTTAGTGTCAAATTTATTTAAATTTAACGCTTATTTAAATTCTACACCCCACAGATACAATTATATGCCCTTTAAAAATATAAACTACTCCGGTAAAAAGTGTCATACCATGCACTTTGAGATCCGGCCTATAAAAATTAGAAAAAGTAGAGAAAAAATTGGATAGGATGCATAAAAATCTCAGAAACCTATCTATCTATCTATCT
>SKZM01000180.1 GCA_007127385.1 Methanosalsum sp. | reverse complement strand
TGTTTTAGAAAATGGCGAGCTTGCTTTGATAGTATCAAAAGTATAGATCATTATTGAAATAATAAGTATAATAATCCAGATCCCAGAAAATAGGAAATAATAACATGTGTAAAGTAATATAATAATGTAACCTATCAGCAAAAGAAAAAAAATCTCAATCATATATCTGTTACAGACTAGAGTATAATATAGCATATCAATCCTTATAATCAAAGGTGAACCATGATACCTGGCATACAGCGCAAATACTCAATGGTAAAAAGATACAGAGAAATCATTGATACTCTGATCAAATACGGATTTGGACATATTGTTGAGAGGCTTGGGATCAAAAAGCCGGTATTATTCAAATCAAAGCTCAAATCCGGTTACAGGCACAAAGAAAATCATCTGAGTAGTCCGGAAAGGGTAAGAAAAGTACTTGAAGAGCTGGGACCAACTTTTATAAAATTTGGACAGATTCTCAGTACAAAAAGGGACCTGATACCTCCTGAATATATACAGGAACTCGAAAAGCTCCAGGATTCGGTACCACCCTTTGGTTTTGATACTGTTCAGAATATCATAAAGGATGAACTTGGAGCAGATATAGATCATTTATTTACCAATTTTGAAGAAAATCCAATTGCTGCTGCATCTATAGGACAGGTTCACAGTGCGAGGCTCCATGATGGATCCGATGTTGTGGTCAAGGTACAGAGACCAGGTATAAAAAAAAGTATTGAAAGCGATCTTGATATCCTTTACAGTATTGCCGGATTTATTGAGGAATATATAGAAGAATCAATGATGTACAGGCCAAAAGAAATCGTTGATCAGCTTGCCCGGACAATAAGTGCAGAACTGGATTATACACAGGAAGCACGCAATATAACCATTTTTTCAAATAATTTCAAACATGATCCACATATTTACATACCTGAGGTATATGAAGAATATAGCACCAGGCGCGTTTTAACAATTGAACGTATCAAGGGTATCAAAGGCAATGATTATGATAAAATCGAAAAGATGGATATTGATGTAAATAAAATTGCAACCTATGGTGCAAAATCGTTCATGAAGCAGATATTTGAAGACGGGTTCTTTCATGCGGATATGCATCCTGGAAATATATTTATCATCAGCGATGAAAAAATAGCTCTGATTGATTTTGGAATGGTGGGATATATTTCAGAAGATATGAGGTATGCTTTAATAGATGCACTTTTCCTTATAACGAACCGGGAAATATCCCAATTTATTGAAGTGATGAAGGATTTTGGAATTATTTCCGGAGATGTCGATTCACCGGCACTTAAAGCAGACCTGGAATTTCTGATGTACAAATATTACGGAAGATCTCTTAAACAGGTTAATATACCCGATCTGATACAGCAAATATTTGCAATCCTTAGAAAGCACCGTGCCAGGATCCCTCCAAATATATCCCTTCTTTTAAAGGGAATAGTAACAATTTCTGGGCTTGGAACCAAGCTTGCACCTGATTTTAACGTAACGGTCATCGCTGAACCCTATGCAAAAAAAGTAATGCGTGAAAGAGTACGCCCTGACAAGATAGCAAGAGGTGCATTTACAGATCTTATGAACCTTATCCGCATGCTTCATAAATTTCCAACACAGGCATCACATATCCTATCATCCGCAGAAAAAGGAAATTTTCTGATAAAACTTGAATTACACTGGCTGCAACAACTTGTAGAGCAGATCAACACTGCAAGCAACCGACTGGCGTTCAGTTTAATCCTCTCTTCGATTATAGTAGGTTCATCCCTGATCATCCAGACAGGAATAGAACCACACCTTTGGGGACTTCCGGTCCTTGGATTAATTGGATATCTTACTGCAGGCATTCTTGGATTAATACTTGTGATATATATATTAAGAAGTGGAAACTTTTAATTTCGTGGTAAATTATTTAAATAAAGAAGAGAAAATGACTGGATAAATTAAAATAATCAATATTAACAATTGAGATGCATATCATAGACAGTATCCCAGATTGCATTAAGATATGCTCTCCTTAAACAAAGATTACCAGAAGAGTATAACATTTTTTACTGTGCGAGTGTTTAATATGACCGACCCTGATATCGAAAGAAAGCTTATTGAAATAATGCGTATCATCAGTGAAAGTGATAAACCTGTAGGTGCAAGGAACATAGCTGACGAATTAAACAACAGAGGATACAATATCGGGGAAAGGGCCGTTAGATATCATCTAAGAATACTTGATGAGAGAGGATTTACAAAAAAACACGGGTATGCTGGCCGGACAATAACTGAAAGGGGAAAAGAAGAGCTTAATGAAGCTCTTATCACAGACAGACTGGGTTTTGTAATAAATCGCATAGATGAACTGATCTATCTTACAGATTATGATCTTAATGAAAAAAAAGGAAATGTAATTGTAAATATTTCCCATATTGATAAAAATGATATAGATGGCTCTATTGAAATAATGAAATGTGCTGCCGGGTCGGATATCGGAATCAGCCCAAAGATCAGGATATTTGAAGAGGATTCAGATTCAAATATTACAGTTCCACCAGGCAATGTTGCTGTAGCAACATTGTGCAGTATAACTTTCGATGGATTGCTCCTTAAGGCAGGAATTCCTGTAGAACCTTATTATGGCGGTACACTTCAAATAAAAGACAGGGACCCGGTTAAGTTTCTTGACCTGATCTCATATAATGGAACTTCCATTGATCCAATTAAAATATTCATGAGCAGAAGATCAACCTCTGTTTTGAATGTAATGGATACTGGAGAAGGAACAATGCTTGCAAATGTAAGATATATTCCTACCTCTGCCAGAGAAAAAGCAGATGAAATTCTCAAAAAGGCAGGTCTTTCAGATATGGCCGGTACAATAACAATTGGAGGATCGGGAGAAGAGCTTTTCGGAGCCCCTGCGGATATTGGAAAGTCCGGAATTCCTATTTTCGTAGGTGTCAATACAATAGCTGCAGTCCAGGAAGCAGGTATAAAAGTCAACACATATCCAATATCTACTATACTTGACTACAGTACCATGTATAAACTTTAAATGAAAACTTATAACCATTATTCCATTCTCTGCCCAGAAAGTATATCAGCCGGGATGTAAAAACTTAGACATAAAGGAGAATAGGGTGTGACCATATCCAGCAATTCAGATGCAACTATCCTGAACTATGCAGAAAAAGCTAAGATCAGTACCGGTATATCTCAACTTGATGAAATATTACACCATTTCCGTCTTGGAGATAATGTAGTATGGAAGGTCGAGAATCTGGACGATTACAGGTATTTTGCCAGAAAGTTCATACAACAGGGAATCAGATCAGGTTATAAATGTGTCTATGTAAGATTTGCACCACATAAACCGGTTCTTGAAAAAAGAGAAGGACTGGATATTGTAACAGTAGATCCGGGTCATGGATTTGATTATTTCAGCAGTCAGGTTCACAGAATAATAGAATCATATGGAAAAGAAGTATTCTATGTCTTTGATAATCTTTCATCACTTGTAGATGAATGGGCTACAGATGAACTGGTAGCCAATTTTTTTAAAGTGACATGCCCCTATCTATTCGAACTTGACACTATTGGATACTTTGCTCTTACAAGAGGACAGCACAGTCACTCAACCGTTGCAGCGATCAGGGATACTACACAGGTGCTCATAGACTACTACCATATAAAGAACAGGACTTACGTCCATCCGTTAAAGGTCTATGCCCGCTATTCTCCCAGCATGTTTCTTCCCCACCTTGTATCAGACCAGCAATGGAAACCTGTATTTGAAAGCGGAGAGGCTGCCACCATTTCATCCAGCGATCGTGAAAAAGTGCTTCGCAGAGGTAGCCTGACAACAGCACCCTGGGACAGTGTCTATACACAGTTAAAGATGCATTATGAAATGGATAACCTACAAAGCCATCTTGAACCTGAGATAATAGCACTCAAAAAAGAGCTGTCCAGAATGATTATTGGAGATCATCCAAAATTCAATCAACTCGCAGATACCTATTTTACACTCGAAGACCTGCTGAGCATACGGGACAGAATGATCGGATCAGGACGCATTGGCGGAAAAGCTGCAGGAATGCTTCTTTCTAGAAAAATAATCCAAAACAGTAAGATTCAGAATATATCAGATATGATTGAGCCGCATGACTCATTCTATATTGGTTCGGATGTTTTCTTTACATTCATGATCAACAATGGACTTTTTCGCCTGAAGCTCAAGCTCTCGGATAGCTCTTCCATGACAATGGAAGAATTTAAAGAAGTTGAAGCCAGGTTCCTTGATGGAGAATTCCCTTATGAGATAATGGAACAATTTAAGGATATGCTGGATTACTTCGGCCAAGCACCCATAATTATCAGATCAAGCAGTTTACAGGAAGACAGTTACGGAAATGCTTTTGCCGGTAAATACAGAAGTGAATTCTGTGCCAACCAGGGAAGTCCTGATGAAAGACTTAAAGCTTTTATCAATGCAGTAAAACTGGTCTATGCAAGCTCCCTTAATCCTGATGCTCTATCATATCGAAGAAGCAGGGGACTTCAATATGAAGATGAACAGATGGCAATACTGGTACAGAGGGTATCCGGAACACCCTATAAAGAATATTTTTTCCCACCCCTTGCAGGAGTCACCTTTTCAAAGAACCTGTTCACATGGACAAAACGCATAGACCCGGAAAAAGGTGTTATCAGGCTTGTATTCGGTCTTGGAACACGGGCTGTTGATCGTGTAGGAAGAGATTATCCCAGGATGATAGCTGTAAGTCATCCAACCCTGAGGCCAGAGACCGGTATGAAAATAATGAAGTATTCACAGTGGGATGTGGATGTTATCAATCTGAAAAAAAATAAGCTCATAACCATTCCCTTCCACAAACTTGTAGAAAAGTGTGACTATCCAAACCTTAAAATGTTCATCTCTCTCATTTGTGATGGTTATATTGAAGACCCTTCCACAGGAAAGATCAGTTGTTCTTCAGAAAAAATGGTTCTCACATTCAATAATCTAATAAAAAAAACCGGTTTTGTGAAAAATATAGAAAACATTCTCGAAACTGTCGAAACCGTATATGAACAGCCTGTTGATATAGAATTTACGGCATCTATCGAAGGTAGCAAAGATATAAAGATCAATATTGTCCAGTGCAGACCAATGACAATACCAGGCATCACCAGCCAAATAAGTATTCCGGAAAATGTACCTCAGGAATATATACTGTTCAGATCTTCAATGGTAATAAATGCAGGAGAAGTAGATAATATTGGATATATTCTCTACATTGATCCCGAATCATATGAGGAACTGGACAATCTGGATATCAAGAGATCAATAGGGCGGGTAGTTGGCCGCATCAACAAAAAATTGGATGAAATTGGTGCAACGTTCATATTGATGGGACCCGGACGATGGGGGAGTAGCAATATAGAGCTGGGTGTTAACGCAACCTACAGTGAAATAGATAATACTTCAGTACTGGTAGAGATAGCAAGGGAAAAAGCAGGACATACTCCTGAGGTATCCTATGGAACACACTTTTTCCAGGACCTGGTTGAAAGTGAGATCATATATACACCAGTTTATCCGGACAGGAATGATTCGGATTTTAACGATCAGTTCTTCCGTGAATCGAAAAACTATCTTCCTGAGATCCTTCCAGATGATAGTGATTTTAAAGATATGGTTAAATTAATAGACCTGAAAGCAGAATCCGGAGGATATCATGCAGTTATGATAGCTGATCAGTACGACCAAAGAGCAATGTGTTATCTGAAAAAAGAGATCAGGGGATCTCCCCTCAATCAACAAACTTGATTCCAATATCCTTTTTTTGATTCCTTATAGCTATGTTGATCACAAGTGGAGTAAGTGATTCCACCATAGAAGATGTTTCAATTGGCCCCACATCAACCGGCCTCATGTTCGGGATATCCTTCACCAGATCAAAGACAATATTTTTGGAGTGCATGTAGTTGCCACATACACCAATGTCATAATCGAGACTGATATCAAGATTTGATAGTTTGGCTGCCGGAACATTATGGAATGCAGACACCAGTTCAATTCCCTCAGGTAACATGGAAGCAACTTCCTGTGCTGCACTGCCAGCCGGAGGAGTTGTATAGCAGAAATAATCGGCCATATAATCTTCCCTTGAAGTTGCTTCGATCTCTATGGAACCTGAATCGGGAATAATAGTACAGCGATCTTTCTCCATCGGTACAATAACAGATACAACTATCTGCTTTTCAAGAACAGGTTTTATCTGCTCAATAATAGAAGCTACCTTACTATATTTTACAGCAAGAACAACAACTTCAGCTTCTAAAGCAGCCTCACGATTCACAGCTCCCCTGATATCCGAATCAAAACCACGGTCATTGAGAATTTGTTTATATTCTGCTGCTTTGCCTTCAGCTCTTTTCTGATCCCTTGAACCAATGATTATTTCATGTTTCTGCCCCCAGCGAAGAGCAAAACCTTTACCTATACTTCCAGTACCGCCTATTATTCCAATTTTCATAGTCATTCCTTCTATGCCAGATATATAAATCAGTTGTTCGTTCCGGATGAATAACTGATGATCCACCTTTTTGGATCATCATGTTAGAATTTCAATAACTGTAAATATCAAATCCATCCACGGTCATTCATTGCGGTTACAACACGTTCGATAGCAACTACATAGGCAGCGGTCCTCATATCAATATCGTATTTTTCAGCTGCATCATAGACTGCATTGTATGCTTCTTTCATCTTTCTGTCCAGACGTGTATGTACCCTCAGTTCACTCCAGTAATACATGTAAAAGTTCTGGACCATCTCGAAATAGGATACTGTCACACCACCTGCATTACACAGGAAATCAGGAATTATGTGTATACCTCTTTCATGGAGGATCTCATCGGCAGCAGGAGTTGTCGGGCCATTGGCAAGTTCTGCAACAATCTTTGCCTGAACTTTGTATGCATTCTTTTCTGTAATGACATGTTCCAGTGCTGCAGGGATAAGTACTTCCACATCAAGTTCAAGAAGATCTTCATTCGAAACAGGGACAGTGTTTTGAAGATTTGCAACTGAACCTGTATCCATCTTGTGCTGGCGTGCGATTTCAGGATCAATTCCATCCATGTTCATAACACCGCCTCTGCTGTCACTGATGGCAACGATCTTTGATCCAAACATCTCTTTTGCCAGTTTTGCAGCATAATATCCTGCATTTCCATATCCCTGAATAGCGATCCTGGCCTTTGAGAGATCAATTCCAAGTTTCTGTGCTGCCTCACGTATGGTATAGAGACCTCCCCTGGCAGTTGCATCCCCTCTGCCAAGTGATCCTCCAACTGTGAGTGGTTTACCAGTAACAATACCTGGCTGGTTCATTCCGCATATCCTGGAATATTCGTCCATCATCCATCCCATGATCTTGGGATTGGTATAGACATCTGGTGCAGGGATATCCATTCTTGGACCCACGATATGGGAGATACTGGATATATATTGCCGGCTGAGACGTTCAATCTCAGTTTCAGACATTTCTTTGGGATTGCATACAACCCCACCTTTTCCACCACCAAGTGGAATGTCCACAACGGCGCATTTCCATGTCATCCATGCTGCAAGTGCCCTTACTGTATCAATATCCTCTTCTGGATGGAATCTGATACCCCCCTTTGTAGGACCTCTTGCATCATTATACTGTATCCTGAATCCCTCAAAGACCTTTGTTGAACCATCATCCATACGTACAGGAATTGCCACACGCAGCTCGCGCATGGGATGTCTGAGCATCTCGTGTACATTTTCATCGAGTTCAAGTATAGCTGCGCATTTTGCTAACTGTTTGCGTGAATTTTCAAACGGGTTTTCTACCGACATTTGTTAGACCTCATTAGTTCATGAAATACGTAGTTTAACATTCAGTTGAACAAAACTGACTTTTAAAAAGCAATTTTGTATCAAAATCATATAAATTCCAGTTTCTCCAGTAAATAAAAGTCATCTGGGAAATATGGAAAATATTATATACTGCATGATTTGTATTTCAGATTCCTTAATCCCATTATATTAAATTTACTATTTTTTCTGGACAACCGTGAACGATATCGTATCATAATAGATACTGTAGAGTATTATATTGTATCAGTATTAACAATTATTGTTCAATAAATCAAATGCCAGTGAATAAACAAATGAAGAAAAAACTGATCATACGAGCCCATCACCTGATGTGTATCCAGAGATTTGAAGGATACGGCTATACAAAAGAATTCGTAGAAAATATGCAGCATATTGTTGATATGATTAATAAAGGCCCGAAGATTCAGATCACACTTGTAACAGAATGTGACAATATATGCGCTTTCTGCCCTTCAAACATTAATGGAAAATGCTGTGGAGACCTCCTTGATAATCGCATAACGTATATGGACCAACAGGTACTGGATAATTTAAAGATACCTGAGAACACTACGCTGGCTGCTGAAGAAATATTTCAGATAACAGGTAAATATCTCACAGACTCAGTTGCCTTTGAAATATGTGATGAATGCATATGGAAGCACATATGCTTCAAGGATATATCAACATATATGGATTATGAATAACAGAAATACCCAGAAAGATGGTCATCTAAATATCTCACATGAACTGCTTTCCAGATTGCGGGTAAGTTTGAGATTCTCTGAATAATCAACCTCTACATCAATTATCCATACACCACCCATTTCAAGTGCCTGACTGATCTTATATTGAAGTTCGCCAGTTTTGCTGATCTTTACCCCTCTGGCACCAAAACTTTCTGCAAGCTTTACAAAATCAGGATTTTTGAAATCAGTGCCTGTTGACTGATTGAATTTTTTCATCTCATGCCACGCAATGACACCATATTGGGAATCATTGAATATAACCACCACAAAGCTGCATCCAAGTCTAACAGCAGTTTCAAGCTCCTGGACGTTCATCAGAAAGCCACCATCTCCTGCAACTGCAATTACACTCTTTTCAGGTTCAATAATGCTTGCAGTAATAGCTGCAGGAAGTGCAAAGCCCATTGAAGCAAGACCATTTGACATAAAGACCGTATTGTGCCTGAGTGCAGGAAACAGCCTTCCAATCCATAATTTATGTGCACCTACATCACTGATAAGTATACCATCATCAGGAAGACATTGGCGTATGTCCCAAAGGATCTTCTGGGGTTTTACCGGAAATGAAAGATTTTCTCTAAAATCAGTCAGTTCATTTACCATTCTGACCCTAATTCTGCGAAATTCCTCGGAGATATCTTTTTTGAATATACAGTGGGAATGGAGATGCTCCAGTGAATCTTTAATGTCACCTACCAGGGATATAGCAGGAATATAGCTTTCAACAATATCCGGATGATTGTGGTGAATATGTATTATAGTCTTAGAACCCGTAGGGTTCCAGAAAGCAGGACTGTATTCTACTGGATCAAATCCTATACATATTACAAGATCTGCCATATCAAAACCACACATAATATGATCACGATCAGGTATTCCCATAGAACCAAGATAGTGCTCATCTTCTGCAGAGATTACACCTTTACCCATAAAAGTTGTTACAACAGGAATCCCTGTACTCACAACAAAATCCTGCAGTTTTTCTGCTGCTTCTACCCTTGCGATCCCATTGCCTGCAAGGATGATAGGCATGGAAGCATCCTCGATCATTTGCGCTGCCTTTTCCAGCTCAGTTTCATCATGAGTAGTGATATGCGAGTATGCCCTTTTCAACAGAGGTTTTTTTTCAGAGTGATCAGCTGCAATATCTTCAGGCAGTTCGATATGCACTGCTCCGGGAACACTCACTGCAGTATCAAAAGCCTTTGAAACTATTTCAGGTATGAAATCTGCACGTATAACACCTTTATTCCAGCTGGTCACAGATTTGAATGTGCTTACTATATCGATATACTGATGTGACTCCTTATGGATCCGGTCCAGTCCACCCTGCCCGGTTATCGCTACCATAGGGGCCCGGTCAAGATGGGCATCGGCTATACCGGTTATTAAATTGGTGGCTCCGGGCCCCAGAGTTGCAAGGCATACGCCTGGCTTGTGGGTCATTCTGCCGTACATATTGGCCATAAATGCAGCTGATTGTTCATGCCTTGTAACAATAAATCTGATCCCTGATCTGGACAGAGAATCCATCAGGTCAAGTGTTTCTTCCCCCGGAATACCAAAAATAGATTCTACACCTTCATTTTCCAGGCATCTTACAAATAGTTCACTACCTTTCATTTAAAGCACCCTCCATATATATACATGAACTATCCATTAAAATGAATAGTTATCCCTTTTTTCAACACCCATCTCCCGGATATGCTTTTGCAGGGGCTGGTTGCATTACTCTACTGAGATTAAACATACTTATATTCCTGTATGATATTTACCCTGCCTTCATTTCAGTAAATATTCTTATCAGGTTACATTGGATTTTTAAATCTCTCTTTAGAGATATGCAGCGATCACAAAAATGCTTTATGCATGTATGACCTATTATATCAATAAGGGGAGTAAATAAAATAGTTCAATAATTGTATATTATACATGATGATTGAAAAATTTCCCTTTCTGGATTAATTTGTCTGTAAACAGGATTTATGGAGATCACACCATATTTCAGCAGTCAGCCAAAATGATAGTTCTAAAAGAGGATCCTTATGCAGGAATATGCAGGTACAATGATGCAGTATTTCCATTGGTACATGCCTGCTGATGGAACATTGTGGAAACAGCTTGAAGAAAATGCTCCGGATCTAGCCCGGGTCGGCATTACATCAATATGGTTACCTCCGGCCTACAAAGGGGCAGGGGGAGAACATGATGTAGGCTACGGGGTTTATGATCTGTTTGATCTGGGTGAATTTGACCAAAAAGGATCAATACGTACCAAGTATGGAACTCGCAGGGAGTTCATAAAAGCCATAAATGCAGCCCATGATGCAGGATTAAGAGTTTATGCAGATATTGTGATCAACCACAAGCTTGGAGGTGACAGGCTGGAAGAATTCCAGGCTACTCCCTACAATCCACAGAACCGCAATGAACCAATCGGAGAACCGCAAACCATTAAGGCATGGACTCATTTTCAATTTCCCGGACGTAAAGGTAAATACTCAGGATTAGAGTGGCACTGGTGGCATTTCACCGCAGCAGATCACAATGCCCTGGATGAAGGAAAAGATGCAGTCTACCTTTTTGAAGGTAAAGAATTTGACCAGGATGTTGACATGAGCAAGGGCAATTATGATTATCTCATGGGAAACAATCTAGATTTCAATAATCCTGAGGTTCAAAAAGAAATCTTTTACTGGGGAGAATGGTTTCTTGATACTACCAATATTGATGGATTTCGCTTTGATGCAGCAAAACACGTTAAAATAAGCTTTTTTGTGGACTGGTTCAACCACATGCGCAAATATGCCGGAAAGGATCTTTTTGCAGTTGGCGAATACTGGTCAGAAGATCTCGATGCACTGAAGAATTTCATTGAAAGGACTAACGGAAATACACTGTTATTTGATATGTACCTTCAACAAAACTTTGTCGAGGCCGGAAATCAGGGTAATAGTTATGACCTGACAAATATTTTTAATAATTCTCTGGTTAAGGATTATCCTACAATAGCTGTAACTCTGGTCAATAGCCATGACATACAGCCCCTTCAACCACTTGAATCAGTAGTTGATAACTGGTTTAAACCACTGGCTTATGCCCTTATACTTTTAAGAAGAGATGGTTATCCCTGTATTTTTGCTGCTGATTATTATGGTGCCCATTATACAGGTGTGGGCAGGGACGGACAGGAATATGAGATCTGGATAGATAGTCACAGGTGGTTGATTGATAAATTTTTAGAGGCGCGTAGAACATTCAAGCACGGGGATCAGCATGACTATTTCGACAATCCGAATTGTATAGGCTGGACCCGCACAGGCAATGACGATCATCCTGGTGGCATGGCAGTACTAATGAGCAATGGGGATGATGGCTATAAAGAAATGGAAACTACTTCTCCCAACACCACCTATATTGATCTGACAGAGCAGATCAACACGCATGTGATCACTGACAAGGATGGCAGAGGAGAATTTCACTGCAAG
>SKZM01000013.1 GCA_007127385.1 Methanosalsum sp. | reverse complement strand
TTGAAAAGAAGCTTTCCAAATTTGAAATGAGCTTCAATATGATGGAAAGGGAAAATAAGGAAATTAAAGAGACTGTAACCAAAATAGATCAGAGTGTAATTGAACTATTATCCCTATATGAGATTGTATCCAATCAGGTAAATCCGTTTGTTGGTGAAAATGAAAGTGGAAGGGACACCATTGAGAGATTTGACAAAGCTGAGAAAAGAATAAATGAAGTTGGTGATATGACCGTCTCTCTTAAGAATGATGTAGCTTCTCTTCAAAACCAGCTGGAAAATATGGGAATGACTCAGGATACTGAGGACAAAATTTCTGAGATAGAGGAAAAACTGGATGCCTTTTCCCAGGCTCTAGAAATGCTGAATGAGAATTTTGAAAACATCTCTTTCCAGCTGGACAGTTTCAATGAAAGGACTCAACAGAATGAAATAATCATTTCAGATCTCCAGGATGCCAATTCTGTTATCATTGAAAGACTGGATAAGCTGGAAATCTCTAACAACGGATCCATTCAGGATCAACCTTTAAATGAACCTGAAAACGATGAAAAGTCAAAGGATGCAAATGTTACTCCTCTTGTTAAGCTGGAAACAATCAAATCGGATCCTACCAGGGTTATTGTATTGCTTAACTGGATTGAGTTTCTTATAGAAAAAGTTGGCAGAAACAATTTAATGGATGCACTTGATTACTATATTGATATTGGATGGATCAATGAAGATGTCAGACTGGAGATACTTGCATATGCGAGAGGGATAGATTATAATGTTGAAAAGACCACCTGGCGTTTGCTTCCGGAAGACCATACCAAGTCACTGCTTTTTATAGAACGATTGAGTGGCAGAAAGATCGATAAGAATATGCTCAGCACACTCGATCGTGAAATGAGCAAGGTAAAACACGGGCTTGAGGAAATGTATGGTATTTGATTTCCTCTTATTTTTAGAAGATTAAAAAATTGTTAATCCGGTACTCTAGATACTTGCAGTAAAATAACCTAATTTAAGGATTTTGTTTTCAGGCATGAAAGTTATCAATGGTCTTATGGGTCAATCACTTATTCTGAATCTGCTAAACAGGATTTTTTTCTGTGTTTTCCATTTAGTTGAAAAGGCGATGATCAAAGACATTCTGTGTGAATGTATCATAGTTTTTTCCGTCGGTATTTATAACAATGTGGCCATGAAATTCATTGCGCAGGATTACTGAATTCTTCTGGCGTAATCTATCCAGAGTATCTGGATGAGGGCTGATGTACTCTTCATGCGGTCCTTCCTGAATTATGCTGTATCTGGGATTTACTGCATCCAAAAACTGTTCGCAACAAGCGTATTTTGATCCATACCGGCCCACTTTAAGGAAATCTACATCCAGATCATAACCTGAATCAAGTAATTCTTTTTCAGTTTCAAAGCCCGCATTGCCCATAAATAGAAATGATATCTCGTTGTATGTCATTTTGATTATAACAGAATCTCTGGTAAAGTCACCGGCCAGCTCATCCGGATTGAGCACCTCTACCACAACATCGGGATGAAAATCTATAGTGTGCCCCTTCTTTATAATTGTGGTATTTGTATTGGTAACTTCAATCATGTGCATCAAAGTTTCATAGGATTCTGTTGTATCTGTGTTACCATTATCCATATATTGTTCCACTAAAAGCTTTGATAAAATACCTATCATGCCTCCAATGTGCTCTTTTTCCTGGTTTGTAGCTATCATGTAATCCAGGTTTGTAATATCGTTCATATAGAGGTATGGTATGATATCAGTCCCGAGTCTGTTCTCTCCTGCGTCAATTAACATTTTCCTGTTCTGGATCGATATTAGAATGGCGTTTCCCATCTCAACATCAATAAAATGAACTTTAAGGTTCGTATCATTATGATCAATGACCTCCTCAGGAGGAATTGGTCTCATATCGTGAGGCTCGTACATATATCCTGCAACGGAAACTACCAGTATTGCGACAACAAATGTAGATATAAAAACTATCAGTATGTTAGCATTCAAATTATCACCGGTATATGTACCACCTTATTTTATCTCTGCTTCTCATGTGAAGTTATTTATGCAATTTAGTCAGACTCCGGTCTCAGGGCATTCTGTCTATTATATTGCTCAGCTTATCAACTTCCCTGTAGAATAAAGTAGAAACCTTAAGCAGGTTTGCTGCAATTAATCCTTTATTTGTTATCTTATATCCACCATGCTTGATCTTGACTGCCAGTTCATTGCGTAAAAACACCGTTTTAATCTTACTTCCAATACTTCCCCTCTCAGCGAACGGATCCGTATATTTTCTGATCTCTGAGAACTCAGTTGATCTGTCTCTATTTGCTTCCAGTACCTTTAAGATCAACCGATATTGAATATCTCCAATCCCCTGGTTTATGCCCAATGACTGATAGAATCTGGCAACCTCATATTCATAATCAGGATTGATGTCATCTGTCATTAGTTTCCTCCAGGAATGAATCTTTAGTGTCTAGATCTTCCAGATCATCAGAATCCAGATCAATGTCCTCATATTCAATTTCTTCACTATCTTTATGTAAGAACTCTGGCGGGAAATATGCAAGAAATGCAAGGATAACTCCTATAAAGACGAATGTGCGGGCGAAAAGCTGCATTGGATCGATCATCACGATAAAGTCGATCAATATGAAATCCAGTACAAATGAAATTGCAACAAGTGGTAATGCTTTTTTATAGATGATGCCCAGAGCGATCCTTTGCAGAACCATCAATAAAAATAGCCCCAGTATCATTGCAGTTGGGATTATGAACAGTACTGTCAGGTACAGATGGATGGCAAAATCACTGTTCACTGTGATCAATGAACCCCAGTCAAGTACTGCAGGACCAACGACGCCATATGAATACAGTATAGATAAGTATATAATTCCCATAACAGCAAACATAATTGAAACTATACGCGTGATTCTTTTGTTTCCTGAGAGGATGAACACAATAAAATATATTATAGGTACGCTTAAAAACGCGAAGAAGAACGAAGCTATCTGATAGAACAGCAGGTCCATTGCAGCATTTGCCTGATATGCTGCAAACATCCGGATTGTAGTTGGAATGTAGATCAGTCCAACAATTATCCAGAATGAAATAAGTGCCCACAGAGCAGGCTTTGCTTTTTCATCATATTCCGGTGACTTCTTCACTAACAGCCATGCAAGTGTTAATGAAGAAACTGCTATTGCAAGACAGATTGCTGTATTTAGTAAAAGACCGGATGCCATTTTTTAATATCCCCTTTTAGATT
>SKZM01000006.1 GCA_007127385.1 Methanosalsum sp. | reverse complement strand
AGCCCTGAGTGATTGTGGAGCTGTAAGTTTTGGGAATTTTGTTCTTTCATCAGGTAAAACCAGCAACTACTACATAGATATAAAAAAGGCAAGTACTGATCCTGAAACTTTATCTCTGATAGCTGAGATGATGAGCAGTATCATAGAAGATAAGGACATTGATGCAATTGGAGGAGTTGAACTTGGTGGTGTTCCCATAGCAACTGCAGTTTCATTGAGAACAAAACTTCCACTGACAGTAATCAGAAAAGCTTCAAAAGACTATGGAACAAAAAGCAGGTTCATAGGAAAAGTCGATAGAGGTACCAAAATAGCCCTTGTTGAAGATGTGACCACAAGTGGAGGATCTGTGATCGAAGCTATTTCAGCCATAAGGGATACAGGTGCAATTGTGGAAGCCGTGATAACAGTGGTTGACAGAAGTGCAGGAGCTGCTGAAAAACTTAGATCTATGGGTATCGATTTATTATATCTTGTCAATGCAGGTGACCTAACAAAGTGATACTTTCAGAGATTGTGCTGTGAATAAACTGCCTGTAAATTATAAATATTGATACTCGTTATGAATGGTCAATCATACCTACCAGAATAAAGTAAAAATCACTGAAATAAAGTTACAGCAAATTATATATTGAATCATATCAAAATAGCACTCAATCGAATTTGTCAAAAAGATTTAGCTAAAAGGTATAATTATTTTGTAATTTATAACTAAAAGAGAATCCATATAAAATACCTGGCAATAACCTGGCGTCAGATAATTTAAACGGTCTGTATCATATATCAAGTTTTTAAAGAGGTTTATACATGAATGTTCTGATTGTTGGTGGAGGAGGAAGAGAGCACGCAATCGCAAAGTCTGTTTCAAAAAGCGGTAAAGGTCCGGATTTATTTGCAGTTATGTCCAAAAAGAATCCGGGGATAGCAAAATTATGCACGGATTTTCTATTAAGTGATGAAACCGATATTGAAAAAGTAGTCGATTATGCAAGATCAAATAATATAGATATTGCTGTAATTGGCCCAGAAGCACCACTTGCTGCGGGTATTGTGGATGCGCTTGAAGAAAACAATATCAAGACCATGGGCCCAAAAAAGGATGTTGCAGTAATAGAGTTTGATAAAGCATGGACCAGGAATTTCATGCAGAAATATGGAATAGAAGGGTGTCCTTTATTTGGAACTTTTGATTCTGAGAGTGAAGCACATGAGTTTATTGATCAGGTTAAGAGCGTTGCAATAAAGCCTGCAGGCCTGACCGGTGGAAAGGGTGTAAAGGTTACAGGAGACCAGCTTCCAGATCCTGACGCAGCAAAAGAGTATACCAGTAAGATACTGGAGCAGGGGACTGTGGTTATTGAAGAAAAGCTGATTGGAGAGGAATTCACGCTCCAGGCATTCACAGACGGAAAAACACTGGCATTTTCCCCTGCGGTCCAGGACCACAAGCGTGCCTTTGATGGTGATACCGGACCAAATACCGGAGGAATGGGATCCTACAGCAGTCAGTCTGACCTGCTGCCGTTTATAACACAGACGGATCTGGATACAGCAAAAGATATCATGAGGAACACTGTTGAAGCCCTCAAAAAAGAAACTTCAACTCCTTACAGAGGGATACTGTACGGACAGTTCATATTGACCAGAGAAGGCCCAAAGGTCATTGAATTCAATGCCCGTTTCGGTGATCCTGAGGCAATGAACATATTGCCGCTTCTTGAGACAGATTTCATTGATATTGCCTCAGCGATTGTGAATGGAAATCTGGAAGAAATTGATGTAACATTTGCAAAAAAGGCAACTGTATGCAAATATGCAGTTCCTGAAGGATATCCTGATAACCCTGTAAAAGACACAGAGATCTCAATAGGCAATATCGGGGATGCATTGCTTTTTTATTCAAGTGTATATGAAAAGGACGGGAAGGTATATACCACAGGGTCCAGAGCAGTTGCAGTTGTTGGTGTTGCTGATGCGATAAAAGAGGCTGAACAGATTGCCAGGGATGCATTAAGTAATATAGGCGGAAGAATATATTCAAGGAAGGATATTGGCACAGCTGAACTTATTCAGAAAAGAATAGATCATATGAACAGTCTGCGCAGCAGTTAAAATTATTCCATAATATTTATTGAGTTGATAATATGAAACATCTGGTATCTATGGCTGATCTTTCTGCAGAGGAGATCATTGATCTTCTTGAAGTTGCAGAGGACCATAAAGAAAAAAGAATGAGAGGAAAGGCCACAGATCTTCTCAAGAATAAAAGTCTGGCCATGATCTTTGAAAAGTCGTCCACAAGAACAAGGGTTTCTTTTGAAGTCGCCATGAGTGACCTGGGAGGACATTCACTCTACCTTAATTACAACGATATACAGATCGGAAGGGGAGAATCTATAGCTGACACTGCAAAGGTTCTCTCCAGATACGTACATGGGATATGTGCCAGGGTCAACAGCCACGAGACCATTGAGCAGCTTGCCAGGTATTCAACTGTACCTGTTATCAATGCATTATCTGATCTTGAACATCCCTGCCAGATACTTGCAGACCTGCTCACCATAAAAGAATATAAGAACCGATTTGAAGGTCTTAAGTTTGCATGGATCGGGGACGGAAACAATGTATGCAATTCCAGCATTCTTGGATGCGCACTTCTTGGTATGGATATTGCCGTTGCCTGTCCTGAAGGATATGACCCGGACAGTGAGATCCTTGAGATGGCAAGGGAGATTGGCGCAAATGTTACAATCACACGCAGTACACAGGAGGCTGCAGAGAATGCTGATATCCTGTATACCGATGTGTGGACATCCATGGGTGAGGAAAGTGAACGAGAGAAGCGCCTGAAGGACCTGGCAGAGTACCAGATCAATTCAGATATTGTCAGCATTGCAAAAAATGACGTCATAGTAATGCACTGCCTGCCTGCACACAGAGGCGAAGAAATAACAGAGGATGTCATGGAAGGGCCGCATTCTGTCATTTTCGATCAGGCAGAGAACAGGCTCCATGCACAAAAAGCCCTTATACTCAAGCTCATGAGTTGAACCACACATTCAACTCCTGAGCAAAAATTTTAAGAACATTGATTGTAATTAGAAAAGGCAACTCCAAATGATACATCAATTTTCATTCATCTCTGCGGGGGTTGCCCAGCCAGGTCAAAGGCGCTAGGTTCAGAGCCTAGTCTTGTAGAAGTTCGAGGGTTCGAATCCCTCCCCCCGCATTAGATTTTTGGGTTATAGTTATCTTCAAAAAAGTGAGCTCTTGATATTTATTTATCTGTTTAATT
>SKZM01000196.1 GCA_007127385.1 Methanosalsum sp. | reverse complement strand
TTTTGTTACATTCTTTTTACTTTTCACTATAGTTATCTATATCCCTTTCATTTTGATTAATATATATGGTTTTACAGCTCAAAAAGCAGGTCTTGTCATTGGTATCCAGGGAATATCAATGGTCATGGCTGCTTCACAGGCAAAACTGCTATCAAGAAGATTTCAATTTAGCACTCTTGTTTTTATGGGATTTTTATTCATGGGGATCGCAATATTAGGAATGGGAATATCTGATTCTTTAAATTTGATCTACCTGCTTCTGTTAATATTTGGTATTGGTTTTGGAATTACCCAACCGATGTTAAGTGCCTGGATCACTTATGCATCTCCAAAAAATATGATGGGAAGTACTGTCCTGACATTCAATACAATGAAATATGTAGGGCAGACAGCAGCTCCTGCAACACTTGGTCCAATACTGATGAGAACCGACTTCAGCACCATATTTATACTTTCAAGTGTATTGGGATTCTTTATTGTAGCTTCTACACTTTATGCCAGAAGAAGATCGGATCTATTTAAAAGTATAAACTAACTTTTAACGAACTTTTTGATCTGGAATTAAAATCTTATGTTGAATCTGATTATATAACTACTTTTTATAGTCAATCCCTTTTCAAAATTAGTTCAATTACTGTATTCTGTCGGCATCAAATATATATTGGTATTTTTTTCTTGGACCGTCCAGTTCTACAAAGGAAATACTTTGCCATGTTCCAGGAGATAGATTGCCACTTTTAAAAGGAACAATCACAGAGTTGCCAAGAAGAACAGCCCTCAAATGTGAATCTGCATTATGATCTATATTATCATGCCTGTAACCTGCATTTGAAGGAATGAGCTCCTTTATGTATCTAAAAAATAATCAATATAATCCATATGTCAGACATGTGTTCCAGTTTCGACCAGATTGTGTTGATTCACTTCAAACCTTAAAAAAGGATTTGCATTATCTAATATAACTGTTGACAGAACTATCTTCTGAATCAAAATTTCTTATAATATAATAAATAGTAGATACGATATTATCATTTACAGTCTTAAAAAATAGAGGAGTGGTTGAAAATGAATTTAAAGATAGATAAGTGTTTATTATCAAAGATGACCATAATGCTTGTTATCTTTACAGCATTCATGCTGATGGTAACAGGTTTTGCTTCTGCCCAAACATGGAATGAAAGTGATTTTTCCCAGCAAAAGTTTGGGATAGATATGGCAAAAGAAAATGTTGGAGATGATTTCAAATGGATAATTCAGATGAACGGTATTGATGGACATACCTCAACCGGTGTCCAGCTGGTCATTGGAGATTGTTCTGAAAATCCAATGTTCCTGGTAGGATGGAGCTCGGGTGATAGTATAGATTCTCCAATATATAAAGAGTATAATGGAGGCTGGGGAACAGCTACTACTGATCTTCCTCCGGGAATGAGCGTTAGCGGCAACTACAATGAAGATTACTATGAAATAGTGATCCCAAAAGATGCAGTCAGTGAAGGAGATGAATTCTGCTGGGCAATCAATGTAGAAGCAACCGCACCTCAAACTCTTGAGACATCCAGCAGTGTACAGCAGCATTTTCCTGCAGACTGGGTAAGATGGACTGCTGAGAACTGTTACTGTGAAACTATTGAAAGAACAGATGACAGGCCATACCGTGGGGGTATGAGCATGGATACAGAGGTTCCAACTGCAAACCCATTGCTTCTGATAGCTGCAATTGGACTGATAGGTACTTTGTTGATGGTGCGCAGGAATAACTGATGAGTGAAATTAAGGATATTCAATTATCCTTTTTTTACTCAATTATTTTTTTGAAACTTATAGTGAACTTTGTACCACTGGTTCTATTGATGTGTAAATTTCCGTGCAGTTGTTCTGTCAGCATCGATATTAACTTTAAACCAAGTGAATTGCTTCTTTCTGGGTCTATATTTTCAGGCAGGCCAATACCGTCATCACTTACAGTGAAAGAATATAAATCATCAGCTGATCTGAATCCAATATATATATTTCCAGATTTTTGAGAAGGGAAGGCATGTTTTAATGAATTGGTGATCATCTCATTAAGTAAAAGACCAACAGGAGTAGCAGTATCAATTCCCAGGTTTACATTTTCCACATCAATATGAACCATTATTTTTCCATCTTGCTTGTATAACTGGATCAGGTATTCAGAAATCTGTTTCACATAATCAGGTATATTTATGTTAGCATAATCATCTGCTTCATACAGTTTTTCATGGGCAATTGACATTGACCTTATCCGGGTCTGAGATCTGGTAAGTACAGCTTCAAGAAGCTCATCATCCAGATTTCTTTTCTCCAAATTGATTAGGCTTGAGATAACCTGAAGATTATTTTTGACCCGATGGTGAATTTCCTTTAATAGGATTTCGTTTTTCTGGACATTTCTTACCTTAACCTTATCTGTAATGTCAAAGATAGTACCGTCTATCATATTATTTTGGTTGACCTTACCTCTTTCACCGATCCATTTTATAGACCCATCGGATGTAATGACCCTGTACTCTATATCATAAAATATGTTAGCATTTATTGCTCTCTGAATGTACTGTTTCACCAGTCCCTGATCATCAGGGTGAATAATACTGGAATATGATCTGGTAGTATTATTGAGAAAATCCACAGCTCTGTATCCAGTAAGTTCTTCTATCTTATCATCCAGAAATTCCATTGTCCATTCAGAATCATTGTAACATCTGAATATGACAGCAGGCACATTTTTTAATATTAACCTGAGCCATAGTTCATTGTCATGAAGCTTTTGCTCTATTGTTTTCTTTTCCGTGATATCCCTGAAAATGAACAACTTCCCGGTATGTTCTCCATTTTTATTTTTGATGTAGGAAGAGCGAATATCAATCCATTTTTTATCTCCATCAGCCTCAAAGAAACATTCAATGTGCTCAACATCATCTTCTATATTTTTTCCATTTAAACATTTAAAAGAATCAAAAAGATTACTGATGGATTGCCCCCTTATACATACCCCATTGCTAAATAGCCCAACAGCTGTACGATTTATATCTGTAATCCGGTTATGATTATCTACTAATACAATCCCATCTTTTATGTCATCAAATATCCGGCTTCTGACTACAGGTAAAGGATCAAATATTTTGTAATGAAAAATTCCATATCCAAAAAACATACTTGCCATAAATATCCCAAATGGGCCCATGTCAATGCTGTATGGATTTTTATTTAAAAGATTTATAATTAGTGCGATCCATGGAAAAAGAGCACCAACTAACAAAATCATATAATTTTTTTT
>SKZM01000171.1 GCA_007127385.1 Methanosalsum sp. | reverse complement strand
TCTATATCGCCTGTATGAAGATATTGCCTCAGAACAGATGATGGAAATGCATCCAATGCTTAGGTCATTCTTTGGTGGAGAAAAATAATTAAGGAGGTTTCTCTGAATGAATCTGATACTATTTGGACCGCCTGGTGCCGGTAAAGGCACCTAGGCAAAAAAACTTTCCGGGACGTATGATATTCCTCATATATCCACAGGTGATATATTGAGAGAAAATGTAAAATCTAAAACAGAATTGGGTCTTGAAGCAAAAAAATATATGGATAAAGGAGAACTTGTGCCGGATGATGTTCTGATCAATCTGATAAAGAACAGGTTATCTGAAGATGATACATCTTCAGGTTTCCTGCTTGATGGATATCCAAGAACAGTTCCCCAGGCAGATGCACTCGATGATATCCTGGCTCAACTTGATAAACCAATCGATGCAGTAATTAACCTTGATGTCCCGGATGAGGAACTGGTAAGGCGCCTTTCCGGAAGACGATTGTGTAATGACTGTGGTGAAAGTTATCATGTTGAATTCAATCCTCCTGAGAAGGAGAATACCTGTGACCTGTGTGGTGGACAACTCTATCAGCGGGATGATGACAAAAGGGAAGTAATATTGCAGAGATTGTCTGTCTACAAAAAACAGACTTATCCCCTTATTAAATACTATGAAGACAAAGACGTACTTGTGACAATAGATGGTACAGGAAATGTAGACGAAGTACTTGGAAGAATCAATACTTTATTAAATGAGTACTGATCTTGAAGTACCAATTAAATACAAAAATTTGTCATGGTGAGGATTGCCTTGAAAAATTCTGATTTTAAAAATGTACTGGATAAACTGTTAATTGCTTTTGGAGTGTCACTTCTATTTGGTATTCTGCTGTTTGGTGAAGATTTCAGGCAATCCATTGGTATTGCATTTGAAGTCTTGATGGATCCTGTGATGTTTGTTGTAGGTGGAGAAGAACATTTTCATATTGCTCTTCTTATACTTGCTGCAGTGACGGCTCTCTATGCTTCCCTTATTCAGAAATATACTATTGACTGGCGTAAGATGCGTATGACCCAGGAAAAGATGAAGGCATTCCAGAAAGAGTTCAGGGAAGCACAGCTCTCTCAGAATACTCATATGCTGAAAAAAATGGAAAAGCAGCGTTCAGAGATGATGTCTGAACAACTGGAGATGTCCAAGCAGCAGATACGGCCCATGATCTATATCAGTGTAATCTCACTGCCTCTATTCCTCTGGGCTTATTTTTATATAAGCACACATGGGGATATCACAATGATATTTCCGTTTTTAGGTGAGCGAAATCTTGTAGATGGTATAATTGGGCCTATACAGTACTGGATATTCTGGTATTTCATTACATCTCTGGGTGTAAGCCAGCTTATTAGGAAATCACTGGATATCGGTGGCCTGTAAATGCTTTTGACAGTCAGTGGCCTTCCCGGAAGCGGAACAACCACAGTTTCCCGCATACTCTCCGAACATTATGGCATTAAACTTGTTTCTGCTGGTGAGGTATTCAGAGCTCTTGCCAGAGAACAGAACATGTCCCTTGAAGAGTTTGGATCACTGGCAGAAAACAATCCTTCCATAGACTCCATGATCGATGAGAGACAGAAGGAAATTGCTACAAGTGAGAGTAATGTAATACTTGAAGGCAGGCTTGCCGGGCATATGGCTGAACAGGCATTTCGCATATGGATCAAAGCTCCAATGGAAGTTCGTGTTGAAAGAATTGCAAAAAGGGAGTCCATGGATTCTGATCGAGTATTTAATGAGACCATGATAAGGGAAGCTTCTGAATCTCTAAGATACAGAGATTTTTATGGAATCGATATCAATGATCTGTCAATATATGATATTGTAGTAGATTCTAAGAACTGGATTCCTCGTGAGATTGCTGATATACTGATTCTAGCAATTGATAGTTATTAATGGGTTTGACTGAATCTTTTACGGGTAATTGATCCTTCATGGTGATCTTTCATGGGCTCTGATAGTAAACTTCCATCTGAAACTGAACGAAAACTGATACATGTATCTAATAGCAGTGCCAGTATGGAATATGGCTGCTCCCCATACATGCGTCTTATTGATGAACATATCAACAGGGGCGTTATCAACCTGCTGAAGCCAAAAGGTCCCACCAGTCATGAAGTGACAGCATGGGTAAAAGATATTCTTCATTTAAAGAAAGCAGGTCATTCAGGTTCCCTTGATCCTGGGGTGGATGGCCTGCTTCCCACAATGCTTGGAAAGGCCACAAAGACTATCAGAGCGCTTCGACTTTCTGGAAAGGAGTATGTATGCCTTATGAGACTTCACTCTGCTGTTCCTGACCGGAAAATAATAAGGGTATGTTCGGAGTTCGAAGGCCAGATCTTCCAGATACCTCCTTTGATTTCAGCTGTAAAAAGGGCAGTGAGGATCAGAAAGATATATTATCTTGAGATAATTGAAATAAAAGATAATCTTGTTCTGATGAGGATTGGATGTGAGGCCGGGACATACATCAGAAAGCTATGTCACGATATTGGTGAAGCTCTTGGCTGTGGTGCCCATATGCAGGAGCTGAGACGTACCAAAACAGGACCTTTCAATGAAGACACGGCCGTCACCTTACATGATGTTACTGATGCATATGCTTTCTGGGAAGAACATGGAGATGAATCTGAACTTCGAAGGGTCATTCTTCCTATGGAGGAAGGTCTCAAACATCTGCCCCCGATTGTAATCAGGGACAGTGCTGTAGATGCGATCTGTCACGGTGCATCATTGGCAGTACCAGGTATTGTGAGTCTGGATTCTATGATCAAAAAAGACGATACGGTCTGTATCTATACTTTAAAAGGCGAAGCAGTTGCTCTATCGAGGGCTGTGATGGACACTGATGAGATCCTTGAAAATGATTCGGGAATTGTTGCAGTGACCGAAAGGGTAATAATGGATGCCGGCACTTATCCATCAATCTGGAGCAAAACTGATTAATAATTGCTCTACTGTTATGTCATACGAAATGCCGAGGTAGTCTAGCGGTAAGGCGCAAGCCTGGAAAGCTTGTGGGGCTTCAGCCCCTCGGGAGTTCGAATCCCCCCCTCGGCGTACTAAAAACAGTATCAAGTCTAATACTTTCACAATGCTAGCTTTGGATATTTATCCAATAAAAAGAAGGTATTAGGCATGAACCTGTCTGTATAAATATAGAAAAAGAATAGAATATGCAGAAAAAAGAATTATTGATGCAGACTATTCCCAAAGAAACAAAGATCTAATTTTTGAGTTTGTTAAT